>JAGNUZ010000159.1 GCA_017986765.1 Paludibacteraceae bacterium
GTGCAGCATATAGGATATCTACCTTATAAACAAACAATAGAAAGCACGAATAGCGATACGCTTGTCATTGAAATATCATCAGTTTAGCTACGTAAAAGGAGATGCATCTTTACAGCCAGAAATAGCCTATCAATTGGATGGAACTATAGGTTTTGCAACGAGCAAATGGGGTATTCAAACTACGCCGTTTATCAATTATTTTTCCAATTATATTTATTTAAACCCTACAGCTAATCACGATTGGCTATATGGCAATGGCAATCAGGTATTTGAATATTCTCAAGCAGCAGTATTGCGTTATGGCACAGAGCTTGATGCTCATTATCAATTGTTTAAACCATTATCAGTAGCTTTCACTGCAGAAATGGTAGTCGCTCGTCAGTTATCGGGAGAAAAAAAGGGATATTCGCTTCCATTTTCACCTCCACATTCTGTTATTTTTAGTGTACAGTATCAACCCGAAAAATGGATGTTTTTTACTAATCCGTATATAGGATTTGATTGGCGATTGGTGGCAACACAAACCCATATTGTGCCTCCTGAGGAAATTACACAAGGCTACAATACCTTGGATGCTCGTTTGGGGAGCGATTTTAGTTTTTTGCAACGCACGGTTTCTCTATCTATACAAATTCAGAATATGCTTAATACGAGGTATTTTAATCACGCTAGTTATTATCGTTTAATCAATGTACCCGAACCAGGTACTAATTTAATTGTCAACTTGAGAATGTTTATATAAATCAATTTTTTACTTTTTAAACCTATTTATAATATGAAAACAAAAATTTTTAGTTTAGTTAGCTTAGTTGCCTTGACCGTATTAGTGGCATGTAGCACCACAGAACCAGTATCAAAACCAACAATAAATGCACTAGAGGTAGGTCTTGGTAACTCAAAAATAGCCTATATTGGGGGAGACCTACACATCGAAGCTGAAATGGAGGCAATGGGAAGAATAGAATTAATTACCATTATGCTTCATCCAGAAGAAGGTGAAGGGGATGAAATTCTTGTATCTTATGCTGAATTTGCAGGGTTAAGAAATACCATATTTCATAAACATATTGATATTCCAGATGGCACTGAGCCTGGAGAGTATCATTTTCATTTAACTGTTACTGATAAAGAGGGAAACCAAACTGCTGTAGAGTCGGATGTATCTATTCAAGAGCTGATGGATTAAGAAACTCCTGCATTAACAATAACTTCATTCTCTGAGGATAATGACACATATACAGATGGCGATATCCTATCTATTACTGATAATGATTATAGTTGCTTTATAAAATGGTAAACTAGGTAGCAGGTAAAAAAGCCTGCTACAATATTGAACAGAATTTATGAAAAAATTTAGAAAAATATCACTATCTCTTTTTTTTGTTTTTCTATTGTTTGCTTGTACACAATCCGAAGGAATTGATATGCAAAAACCAGAGATTGACTTAACCATACAAGAGGCTTCTCCTCTCAATTGTAATGTGTTTTATTTTGGAGAAACGATTACGCTACACTCTTTATTAAAAGATAATGTTGAGCTAGGAACCTATAGTGTAGATATTCATCATAATTTCGACCATCATTCGCATAGCACTGAAGTAGAAGAGTGTGCATTACTTCCTAAAAAAGTAGCAATTAACCCTTTCGTTTTTATCAAGGGATACGGTATTCCCGTTGGTCAAACGAGCCATCAAACAGCTACAGAAATCGAGTTGCCTACTGGAAATGAGTTGGGATTATTCGACGAAGGCGATTATCATTTTTTTATATCTCTTACCGATAAACAAGGATGGTCGACCCAAAAAGGTATTTCCATAAAAATATTTCATAAGTTAGAAGAATAGCAAATATGGTTGATACGAATTTTATTTACAAAATGCTAGATTTATATCAAATTTTTAGTAGTTTTACGGGCTTTCTTATTCGTATTATGTGAGATAATAAATTTTATATAACAAATTTCTACTTTATGCCCAAGTTAACGATTTTACCTTCGAATTCTATTGGTACTAATTTTATTCCAACAGAATTTTTATCAGACAATCAAAATCAATTTACCTTTCGCAATCAACAAGTTAATAAACCTGAGGATTATTGGAGAAAACTAAAATCGGAGGAAATCGAAAGGTTAGTAAAAAATAACAATACTGCAACCGACTGGTCAAAGGTGTTGGTTACGGATGAGTTTGATACCGATCAAATTTTAAATAACCGTTTTTTTGGGTTGGTTCGTATTGGATCTGTACGCGACGTGGTAATAAAACACAACGATTTACAGTTGCCCGTAGGTATTACCAATAGTATCGTAGTATCGTGTGATATAGGCGATGATGTAGCTATTCATAATGTAGGTTATTTATCGTACTATATTATTGGCGATAGGTGCATTATTTCTAATGTAAACGAACTAAATACATGCAACCATGCAAAATTTGGTAATGGAATAGTAAAAGAAGGAGAACCCGAAAAAATACGTGTTTGGCTCGAATTAATGAACGAAACTGGGTGCAGAGGAGTAGCTCCCTTTGATGGTATGATTGCTGCCGACGCTTATATGTGGGCACGATACAGAGATGATGAGGCTTTAATGAAAGCATTAACGCAGATTACTCAAAATAGCTTTGATACCCGTCGTGGCTATTATGGTACCATAGGCGATGAGTGCGTAGTGAAAAATTCTTTTGTAATTAAAGATGTAAAAGTAGGAACTCATTGTTATATTAAAGGGGCAAATAAGCTTAAAAATCTAACCATCAACTCGTCTATTGAAGAACCAACACAAATTGGCGAAGGGGTGGAACTAGTAAACGGTATTATTGGGTATGGCTGTCATATTTTTTATGGATGCAAAGCGGTGCGTTTTGTTATGGGAAATAACTCAAATTTAAAGTATGGAGCCCGACTAATTAATTCGTTCTTAGGAGATAATTCAACAATATCGTGTTGCGAAGTGCTCAATAATCTTATATTCCCAGCACACGAACAGCATCATAACAACTCCTTTTTGGTAGCTGCTTTGGTTATGGGACAAAGCAATTTGGCTGCAGGGGCAACCATTGGTTCCAATCACAATAGCAGGGCTAATGATAACGAAGTACAAGCGGGTAGGGGTTTTTGGCCCGGATTATGCACAAGTATTAAGCATTCTTGTCGTTTTGCCTCTTTCGTAATGTTATCCAAAGCCGATTACCCCGCCGAAATGTATATTCCTTTCCCATTTTCGTTGCTCAACAACAATGTTTCTAAAGACCAATTAGAAGTTACTCCTGCTTTTTGGTGGATGTATAACATGTATGCACTAGAACGCAATACATGGAAATTTAAAGGC
>JAGNUZ010000160.1 GCA_017986765.1 Paludibacteraceae bacterium
CACAAATTCCATTGCGTAGAGGCGGTACACCCGAAGATGTGGCGAATGTAGCTACTTTCTTGGCTTCGGATATGTCTAGCTATGTATCTGGGCAAACTATTCACTGCTGTGGTGGTATGAATATGTAATCTACGCTAGTTTAGCATAGATTTTCACTATATACGTTATTGCTTCTTATGATTGAGATATTGTTCAAAATCAGGGGAAGCAATTTCTATATGTTTACCACCCTTATCTTGAAAAATACAAAATACTTGTATCGTGTCTGATAGGCTATTTTTTGTTTGCAGTATTTCATCCCAATCACCCATTACCATAAATGCAGTAGCATAGGCATCAGCCAGCATACACGATTTGGCTAATACCGTTACGCTAAGCAAAGAGTGATCGGTGGGGAAGCCAGTGCGTGGGTCAATTGTATGTGCAATTTTCTTGTCGTTTTCGTAATAAAATTGACGGTAATTGCCCGATGTTGCCATCGCTCTATCTGTAATAGAAATAATTTGTTGTACCTCTTGGTTTTGTTGCGAAGCATCGTCGATAGCTTTATTGATGCCAATTTGCCAATCTGTGCCCCTTGCATTTTTTCCTTGCACGACTATTTCTCCACCTATATCTACCAGGAAGTTTGTGCAACCTGCCTTTTGCAATACATCAGCTATTACATCGCAGGCGTATCCTTTGGCTATCGCGCTGCCATCTAGTTGTATGCGAGGGTCTTGTTTTAGTATTTTTCCGTCTGAAAGGCTAATTTTTTCGTACCCGACCCATTTTCTGATGCTATCAATAGTTGTACTGGTATGCTGATGTTGTGGGTCGAATCCAAATCCCCACGCATTGACTAGTGGAGCTACGGTAATGTCAAAAGCACCATGAGTGTCCTCTGATACGTGTTGTGCTGTCGTAAATACTTTCGTAAAATAGTGGTCTAATACCACGGTACTGTCGTTGATGTTAACACGTGAGATGATGGATTGTTTGTTAAAGGTGGATAAGGACAGCCCAACTTCATCGAGAGCCGTTTTTATCTCCTTTTCCAAGTCACTTTGATGCTCGTATGTGATGCGGTAATAGGTGCCATATACCAATCCTTCGTTAATAAAAAATGATTGTTGCGAAGGAACACAACTTTGAAGTAATAGTCCGATGATGAAATATAGGGAGAATTGTGTTACACAACATATCGTTTTCATAGTAGGAATAATGTTAATAGACAATAAAATGCTGGTTTTTAGCATACAAAGATACTATTTTTTTGAATTTACCTGAAAGTTATTGTACTTTTGTACGTTAAATCTACTGATAAAGTGTTGATTAAAAGACGTCTTTTTTTTGTAACTTATAACGAAATGAGAAAGCCTATTTTATATCTATTGTTTGTATTGCTCTGGCTTTTCAGTTCATGTTCTCAGTCTGATTCATTCACCATTCAAGGTGTTGTTGATGGAGCAGAAAATGATACCCTTTTTATTGAAAAAATAGAAATGGGGAAAATTGAATTGCTATTTTCTCAAGTCTTGCATTCAAATGGAAAATTTCGATATTCATCAGAGCGACCTGTGGAACCGCTGTATCTTCGAGTACGCTTACAGCAGCAGTCCGTGTATCTAGTGGTTGATTCTACCGAAACCATTAGTTTGGTATCCAATAAAAAATCTTTCGCTTTGTCCGATAGCATTACAGGTTCCGCCACTTCTGTGCGTATGCGGGAGGTGGTGAAGCAAGTGGCTAGTACAGAGCATTTTATTGCTGATTTACAACAAAAGAATAGCAAGGGAGAAATCTCTGCCACTCAATTCTCTATTGAGGTAAACTCCTTGTTGGATGGATTAAAAACGTATTTACGACAAGAAATATACAAAGATACACGTTCTAGTCTCGCTTATTTTGCTTTGTATCAGCAGGTTATAGGGCGTTATTTGTTCGACCCATATGATAGAGAAGATGTGAAAGTATATGCTGCTGTGGCCACCCCTTTGCAGGTGAATTATCCCAATACCATACGGACAAAAAATGCGGAAGATATAGTGCTGAAAGGAATGCAACGTCGAAAAAATGCCGAAGACAAAATGATTCGACAAGTGATAGGCAAAGGTTTTATTGATATTTCCTTGCCAAATGCACAAGGAACAGCTGTGTCGCTTAGTTCAACGGTAGGCAAAGCTACGATATTAGATTTTTCTCTTTATCGCTCGGGAAGTTCGTATGCACACAATGTGCTGTTACAGGAATTGTACCGTGTGTATGCAGCCAAAGGCTTACGTATCTATCAACTGTCATTTGATGATAGCAATGTGTTTGCGACTGTCGCTAAGCAATTACCTTTTGTAACCGTGCTTGATAACAAAGGTCTTTCTTCTACGTGGTTAACTACATATAATATCGAAACTTTGCCGAGTACTTTTTTATTAGACAAAGACGGCGATATTGTTGCCCGCAACGTTGCCGTACCTTTGCTGGAAAAATCTATTAAAGAACTTTTGCAATAAAGGGTTTACGAATTACGAATACGCTTACACATATTCACACTTTTTTTCTATACTTAGTTTATAAAATTAATACGCATGGATTCAAAACAATATTTACTCGATAAACGATACATGCAAATGGCACATGTTTGGGCTGAAAACTCGTATTGCAAACGCCGTCAGGTTGGAGCTTTGTTGGTAAAAGATAAAATGATTATCTCTGATGGCTACAATGGTACGCCCTGTGGTTTTGAAAATATTTGCGAAGACGAAGATTTTAAGACAAAACCGTATGTGCTTCACGCAGAGGCTAATGCGATAACAAAAGTAGCACGTTCGCACAATAGTAGCGAGGGAGCAACTTTATATGTTACCACATCTCCATGTATTGAATGTGCTAAATTGATTATCCAATCGGGTATTGTGCGTGTGGTGTATGCCAACGAGTACCACGTTACAGATGGTGTTGATTTGCTGATAAGGGCTCAGGTAGAAGTAACAAGAATTAACACAGAAGAATAAAAATGAAAAAACATAAAGTTTTTTACCCCATTATTATTGGAGTGGCTGTAGCTGTTGGCATTTTCTTAGGAAGTACTTATACTCGTCATGCAGCAGAGTCGCACACAGGTTCATCGTCAAGTTCGTCCAATGCCGGCAATAAGTTTGATGATATCATGTATTACCTCAATAATAATTATGTAGACACGATTGATAAAAATGCCTTAGTCGAAGAGTTTATACCGCAAATACTCAAATCTCTGGATCCTCATTCAGCGTATCTTACACCAGAAGAGGTGGCTGAATCGGCAGCTGATTTGCAGGGAAGTTTTAGTGGAATTGGGGTGCAAT
>JAGNUZ010000161.1 GCA_017986765.1 Paludibacteraceae bacterium
GTATTAAAGATAATGTTGGCAATAGTGCTGTTTATTTTTATTGCTATTCAATTTTATCAGCCTGCCCTTAATGTAGATAAAGGGCAGGTTTACACAACTGATTTTACCCAAGTATATAAAATGCCTGTTGAAGTAAAAGCGATGTTTCAAACCTCTTGCTACGATTGTCATAGTAACAACACTAATTATGCTTGGTATGACTATGTACAACCTGCAAGAGCATTGGTAGAAAACCATATCAAAAACGCAAAACAGGATTTGAATTTTTACGAATGGGGTACATACTCAAATCGGAAACAGGAAAGATTATTAAACTCAATTAAAGAACAAATCGAAACTAAGCAAATGCCTTTATCATCATATACAATAATGCACAATAATGCAAAACTGAATGATGAGCAAATCAAAGTATTAACCAATTGGTTAAAGGAGCAAGAATAAGTTTCATTAAAAAATAAAAATAATATGGATATACCCAGAAATATTACGATCAGATTGCTACAAACAGTATTCATACTGTTGTGTTCCCAATCTGTTTTTGCACAAAAAGTAGTCCGTTACGACCTTTATGTCAAAGACACACTTGTAAACTATGCAGGTAAAGAAAAAAGAGCTATTGCCGTAAATGGGCAAATACCAATGCCTACACTCACCTTTACAGAAGGAGATACAGCCGAAATTGTGGTGCATAACCAATTAAAGGAAAGCACCTCGTTACACTGGCACGGAGTGTTCCTACCCAACAAAGAAGACGGAGTGCCTTGGCTTACACAAAAGCCAATTGAACCCGGAACAACATACACCTATCGTTTCCCGATTATCCAAACCGGAACGCATTGGTATCATTCACATTCTGGTTTGCAGGAGCAAATTGGGATGTATGGCAGTTTTATAATGAAGAAAAAGGAGGATGATAAAACTTTTAGAAAAGGAATTGATGACTTACCTACTGTACCCATCATCTTAAGTGAATGGACAAACCTAAACCCGGATAACATTAACAGAATGTTGCATAATGCCAATGATTGGGCAGCGATTAAAAAAAATGCGACACAATCTTATGCAGAAGCTATCAAAGAAGGGCATTTCAAAACAAAAATTAAGAACGAATGGAAGCGTATGTTGGCAATGGATGTAAGCGATGTTTATTATGACAAAATTTTAATCAACGGAAATAACGCTACAGATTTAAAAAAAGTTGATGGCAAAACGCTAAAAGCAGGAGATAAAGTACGATTGCGAGTGTCAAACGGTGGTGCATCCTCTTATTTTTGGTTGCGCTATGCAGGAGGTAAAATTACCGTAGTAGCCAATGACGGTAACGATGTAGAGCCTGTAGAAGTTGATAGATTAATCATTGCAGTTTCGGAAACGTACGATGTAGTGGTAACCATTCCCGCAGATGGTGTTGCCTATGAATTTTTAGCAACTACCGAAGACAGAACACAATCGGCAAGCTATTTTGTAGGTAATGGCATCAAACAGCTCATTTCACCACTTCCTAAATTGAAATATTTTGAGGGAATGAAAATGATGAATGATATGATGAAGATGAACGGCGACTTAGATGATATGGGAATGAAAATGAGCCTTAATCAAATGGATATGAATGTGGTAATGTATCCGGAAATAACCGGAGATAGTAAGCAGAAAGAAGACCATAGCCAAATGAATATGGAAAATGATCCCAACCGTTATAATGCAAATGCTTTGGGAGAAATCAAAACTCTAAATTATGCAATGCTACAATCTCCTTCCAATACGGAGCTTCCTAAAGATGCTCCAGTAAAAGAATTGAAATTTACCCTTACCGGAAATATGAACCGTTATGTGTGGAGCATGGATAATAAAATACTTTCAGAAGTTGATAAAATACCTGTGAAAAAAGGAGAAATTCTACGAATTACCATTCATAATAACTCAATGATGCGCCATCCGATGCATTTGCACGGTTTCGATTTTAGAGTAATTAATGGTAAAGGCGAAAAATCACCACTTAAAAATGTGTTGGATATAATGCCAATGGAAACTGATACCATAGAGTTTTTAGCAAACGAAGAAGGAGATTGGTTTTTTCATTGTCATATCTTATATCATATGATGGGCGGGATGAATAGAGTTTTTGCAGTTGATGACTACCAAAATCCATACTTACCCAACAAAAAACAAGCCTACAATAAATTGCAAAGAGAAAGCAATATGCCTCACTTTATGGCACAGAACGATTTTGCAACCAATGGAAATGATGGAGATGCGATGCTTCAGAACGCAAGATGGAGTTTAGGGACAGAATGGCGATTAGGCTACAACGATATGCACGGTTATGAAGTAGAAACACATTTAGGAAGGTACATTGGAAAAATGCAATGGTTTATGCCGTTTATTGGTTTTGATTGGCGATACCGAAAAATGGGAATGGATGAACACGAAACAAATTTATTCGGACAGAAAAACGAAAAAGATACCCGCAGAGCCTTTAGTTTAGGTTTTATGTATACTTTGCCAATGTTGGTAAACTTTCAGGCAGAAGTATATCATGATGGAATTGTTCGTTTGTCATTAATGCGGGAAGATATTCCAATTTCCAAAAGAATAAGAGCAGGATTTATGGTTAATACTGATATGGAATATATGGCAGACCTAAAGTACATCATCAACAAAAACATTGGCATCCGTACACATTACGATAGCGATATGGGTTTTGGAGTGGGGCTCGCACTGAATTATTAGTAAACAGTGTATATAATACGAATTAAGGGTTAAAACCATCAATTAATTTGCGGTTTATTACAAAAAATTAAATATTGCAAAACCATAACTATTAAGACCCAACCCTTAATTCGTATTAATAAGAAATTATATTGTAGATTAAATACCAAACCGTTAGTTTGAACACCCATTTTAACATAGCCTCTCGATTTTGGAGTAAATGGCAATAGAAATTGATCATTATGAAAAATGAAGAAAATATTTTACAACAAAGAAATATTAAACCCACAGCAATGCGTTTGTTGGTAATAGAAAAATTGTTGAAACTGCAATATGCCATCAGTCATAAGGAATTAGCAGAACAGTTTGAAAATGCAGATAATGTTACGCTATTCAGAACGCTGAAAACTTTTTTAGAGCACAAACTTATCCATACTATTGACGACGGAACAGGAGTTGTAAAATATGCACTTTGTCAATCGGGTTGCAATTGCAAACCTTCAGAACAGCATACGCATTTTCATTGCTCCCAGTGCCAGCGAACTTTTTGTCTTACCGATACCGAAATTCCAAACATCAATATTCCACTAAATTTTAAATTAGAAGG
>JAGNUZ010000162.1 GCA_017986765.1 Paludibacteraceae bacterium
ATTTTTGGCGATGAGGTGTTTGGTTTTATTACTACCAGTGGCGGATTTAAAATACACAAGAAAAGCTGTCCGAATGCACCGCAAATGATTTCGCGTTTTGCTTACCGCATTATCCCCGCACGTTGGTCGGGCAAATCGGCAGGAGCACAATACGCCATTTCATTGGCTGTAGTGGGTATAGACGATATTGGCATTGTAACGAATATCAGCTCATTATTATCAAAAGAAAAAAATATTACCTTGCGTTCTATTTCTGTCAATTCGCACGATGGATTGTTTGAAGGACAGTTAACCCTGATGGTAAGTCACTTAGAAGAACTTGAAAATATTATCAAAAAAATTAGAACCGTAAAAGGAGTGAAAAGTATTCGAAGAATGTAGCTAACAGTAGACTTGAATCAACTCTCAAAATAAAAATGACCAAAACGAACTATGCAAACCAATAACGATACAAAAACTATAATTTTCGATTTTGATGGCACTATTGCCAACACCTTGGCAACCGTTATTGAAATATACAATAAAATAGCACCCGAATACAATTGTAAAACCGTAGAATACGATAATATTTCGAGGTTGCAGGGCATGCAAGTAGCAGGTTTGATGAAGGAACATGGTATTTCTCACATCATTTTGGCAATTTTATTGATACGCATTCGCAAAGAATTACACATCAACATTGATAATGTAAAACCTTTTGTAGGCATAGAAGAAGAATTAAACAAACTCAAAACAGCCGGGTATCAATTAGGCATCATGAGCTCTAATTCGCAAAAAAACGTACGGGTATTTTTGGAAACAAACAAGATAGACCATTTGTTTGATTTTGTGCATACAAGCAAAAACATATTTGGCAAACATACTGCTATCAAAAAGATTATATCGAATTTACCCCTGCAAACTGAGAATGTGATTTACGTAGGAGATGAAACTCGTGATATAGAGGCTTGCAAGAAAATTGATGTGAAAATAGCTGCCGTAAGTTGGGGATACAACCTACCCGAAGTGCTACAAGAAATGCACCCAGATATCTTGATTGAGGAAGTAAATCAGCTGGCAAATTCTATTGAAGAAATAGCAAAATAAAATTTCCTATTCTCTATTTTGTCAAAAAACAATAAAAAAATATCCCAATAGAAACGAATCTGTTCTATTGGGATATTTTATGTTTATGCAAAAAGCCTTATACTGTTCTTCTTGGAGAAGTAGAGCGATTATGAGCGTTTGGTTTGCTTGCTCCAGTAGGTTTACCCGCTCCATCAGGGCGTCTTTTCCCTTTTGAAGGTTGAATGCCAGCTTTCTTCTTATTGCGACTTTTCTTCGCACTTTCGTCTGTTAGGACATAGTTAGTTGGATAAGGATGTTCTTTCACTACGGGGATTTGCAAACCTATTAGGTGTTGAATATCACGTAAGTACGATAATTCTTCCTCATCGCAAAAAGATACCGCTTTGCCATCAAGACCTGCTCTACCAGTACGACCAATACGGTGCACGTAGGTTTCGGGGACATTCGGAATTTCAAAATTTATCACCAAATTTAAGGCATCAATATCAATACCACGTGCCGCAATATCTGTAGCAACAAGAACCCTTGTTGTACCATCTTTAAAATTACTCAAAGCATTTTGACGTGCATTTTGCGATTTATTTCCATGGATTGCCTCTGTACGAATGCGTGCTTTTGCAAGCATGCGTTGCACTTTATCCGCCCCATGTTTGGTACGTGTAAATACGAGTGCTGATTTAATATTTTTATCTTGTAATAGATGTACTAACAATTCTCTTTTATCAGTAGCATCTACAAAATACACTTCTTGTTGTATCGTTTCGGCAGTTGTTGATACTGGCGTTACCGATACCTCTTCTGGATTCGTTAAAATAGTATTTGCTAATACACGTATTGACTCTGGCATAGTGGCAGAGAAGAATAAGGTTTGACGCTTGGCGGGTACTATTTTCAGTATTTTTTTAATGTCGTGGATAAAACCCATGTCAAGCATACGGTCAGCCTCATCAAGCACCAAAGTGCTTAAATCGCCTAATTTAACATACCCTTGCGTTTGCAAATCGAGCAGTCGACCAGGAGTAGCAACGAGTACATCAACGCCTTTTCGTAAGGTATCTACTTGCATTTGTTGGTTTACACCGCCAAAGACTACAGCAAAACGCACATCCATAAAACGTCCGTATGATGTAAAACTTTCGCCAATCTGAATGGCAAGTTCTCTGGTTGGGGTTACAATTAATGCTTTGATTTTTCGAGGCGATCTATCCGATCCTTTTGCCAAATGCAATTGCTGTAAAATTGGAATAGCAAAAGCGGCTGTTTTTCCTGTACCCGTTTGTGCACAGGCTAGCAAGTCTGTACCTTGTAGTGCAATAGGAATAGAAACTTCTTGAATGGGTGTGGGGATAGAGTAACCTTCGTGGTTAAGAGCATTTAAGATCGGCTCTACAAGATCTAGTTTTTCAAATGTCATATAGTAGGAATTGTATTCATTGTTCTATCGGTATGTAAAATTGTAACCTATACGAACACAATCAGGTGCAAAGATAGGCTAAAAAAACAAGCAAACAGAATAAATACCCATTTATTTATGTCATACAACATGAAGAAAGCCCACTATCAGAGTCAAAAATCTAGCCTTAAAACCATACAGTACACGAAAAAAACGTATCTTTGCCTATTCAATCATCAAAAACCCTAGAAGCATGTTTTCAGGAATAATAGAAGAAGCCGCCAAAGTAGTACAGCTTGAGAAAGAGCAAGAAAATGTACACATAACAGTAGAATGTTCGTTTGTAAACGAGTTGAAAATAGACCAAAGCGTAGCTCACAATGGCGTGTGCCTTACAGTAGTAAGAAAGACTGAAACTGCCTACACCGTTACGGCTATAAAAGAAACATTAGATAGGAGCAACTTAGGGAAATTGGCTATTGGCGACAAAATAAACTTAGAACGCAGCATGATGATGAACGGGCGTTTAGACGGACACATTGTGCAAGGACACGTTGACCAAACGGCTATTTGCACGCAAATAGAAGAAGCCGATGGCAGTTGGTATTTTACATTTACCTACGAAGTAAGCAAAGAAATGGCAAAAAAAGGCTATTTTACAGTAGATAAAGGTTCTGTTACGGTAAACGGTGTAAGCCTTACAGTATGCAACCCTACCAACAAAACATTTCAGGTTGCTATTATACCTTACACATACGAGTTTACAAATTTCCACCAATTAAAAATTGGATCTGTCGTAAATATCGAATTTGATATTATCGGCAAGTACGTTAGTCGGATGATGGCTTTGTAAG
>JAGNUZ010000163.1 GCA_017986765.1 Paludibacteraceae bacterium
TATTTGCAAGAAAACGGGGTACGTATATGGAACGAATGGGCGGACGAAAAAGGCGATTTAGGACATATTTACGGCTATCAATGGCGGTCGTGGCCCACGTATGATGGTGGTTTTATCGATCAAATAGCAGAAACTGTGCAGGCAATTAAAACCAACCCCGATTCTCGTCGTATTATCGTAAGTGCTTGGAATGTAGCCGATTTGCCCGACATGAAATTACCTCCATGCCATGCATTTTTTCAGTTTTATGTAGCAAATGGCAAACTTAGTTTGCAGTTGTACCAACGCAGTGCCGATATATTTCTGGGCATTCCATTTAACATTGCTTCCTACGCTTTATTATTGCAAATGATGGCACAAGTAACCGACCTTGAGGTGGGTGATTTTGTACACACATTGGGCGATGCACACATCTACAGCAACCACATGGAGCAAGTAAAATTACAACTCTCACGCCCTGTACGAATGCTACCTACCATGAAAATAAACCCTGCTGTAAAAAGCATTTTCGATTTTCAATACGCTGATTTTGAACTTGCTGATTACGACCCTCATCCTCACATTGCAGGGAAAGTGGCTATATAATTTTTTTTATGATGCAGAACATTTCGATTATAGTAGCTATCGACCAGCAAAACGGCATTGGTAAAAATAACCAATTACTTTGCTATTTGCCCAACGATTTGAAACATTTTAAGCAAATCACCTCTGGGCGTACCGTGATTATGGGGAGAAAGACCTACGAATCGCTCCCAAATGGTGCACTACCCAACAGGCGTAATATTGTAATTACCCGCAACTCGTCTTTGGATTTACCTTCGTGCGAAATGGCTCTCTCGCTATCAGATGCCCTATTGTTGTGTAAAAAAGAAACAGAAGTATACATCATCGGAGGAGCATCTATCTACAAACAAGCTTTTCCGCTTGCCCAAACCTTGTACGTCACGCAAATTGAAGACGCATTCGAGGCTGACACATTTTTCCCTAATATTGAGACTTCGGAATGGAGAAAAATAGAGGACGAGAAACACGCCCAAGACGAAAAACACTGTGCACGGTACAGTTTTGAAAAATGGGAACGAAAGACGGTTAAAACCTCTAAATAAAAGGGGTAAACCATTCATATATTACATATTAAATAAAAAACGTATTCTAACTAAAAAAAAATCTAGATGGGTAAAAAAATACACTTTATTTGTTACCTTTGTGAAACGAAAAAATAGCCTCATTAACATGGAAAAAAGAAGAATAAAAAGAGCATTAGTATCTGTATTTCACAAAGAAAATTTGGACAAATTAATTTTGAAATTACATGCAGAAAATGTAGAGTTTGTGTCAACAGGTGGTACTCAATCGTTCATCGAATCGTTAAATGTCCCATGCAGAGCCGTAGAAGATCTTACAGGATATCCATCGATATTGGGCGGACGTGTAAAAACATTGCACCCAAAAGTATTCGGAGGCATACTTAGCCGTAGAAAATTAGACGGCGATATGGAGCAGTTAACCGAATATGATATCCCAGAAATCGACTTAGTAATTGTTGATTTATACCCTTTTGAAGCAACAGTTGCCTCAGGAGCGAGCGAACAAGATATCATCGAAAAAATAGACATAGGCGGTATTTCTCTTATCCGTGCTGCCGCTAAAAATTTTGCAGACGTAATTATCGTCGCTTCACAAGAGCAATACGCTCCCTTGTATGATTTGTTGGAAGAAAACGGAGCAGAAAGCACCATCGATCAACGCAAATTTTTTGCTAAAGAAGCTTTTTCCGTATCATCGCATTACGACACAGCAATTTTCAACTACTTTGACGGATTTGAGCACAGTGCCTTTCGTCATGCAGAAAACAACTCAAAAGCATTGCGTTATGGGGAAAATCCTCATCAAAGAGGTTATTTCTATGGCGAATTTAACGAACTATTTGAACAACTACAAGGCAAAGAAATTTCCTACAATAACTTGTTAGACATTGATGCTGCTGTTAATTTAATAGCTGATTTTGACGAATTAACCTTTGCCATTCTCAAACACAACAATGCATGTGGCATTGCTTCGCGCGACAATTTGTTAGATGCTTGGAAAGATGCTTTAGCTGGTGATCCAGTATCTGCTTTTGGCGGTGTACTTATTACGAATGCGGTAATAGATCAAGCTACTGCAGAGGAAATTAACAAACTTTTCTTTGAAGTGATTATTGCTCCCGATTACGATATGGAAGCATTGGAAATTCTTTCTCAAAAGAAAAACCGCATCATTTTAATTCAAAAAGAAATAAAAAATACACCAACACAATTCCGATCATTGCTGAATGGCGTATTGGTACAAGAAAAAGATTTATCAGTAGAAACTGAAAAAGATTTCAAAATAGCCACCACACTTGAACCAAGTGCTAGCGAAATTGAAGACTTAATTTTTGCAAATAAAATCGTAAAACATTCAAAATCAAATGCCATTGTATTGGCTAAAAACAAGCAACTTTGTGCCAGTGGCGTAGGTCAAACATCTCGTGTAGATGCTTTGCGTCAAGCAATTGAAAAAGCAGATTCTTTCGAGATGAAACTTCAAGGAGCAGTAATGGCATCAGATGCGTTTTTCCCTTTCCCTGATTGTGTAGAAATAGCACACAACGCAGGCATTACTTCGGTAATACAACCTGGAGGCTCCATCAAAGATGATTTGTCGATTGAATATTGTGACAACAACACCATGTCGATGGTAACAACAGGTATCAGACACTTTAAACATTAAGAATATTAAATAGTAATAACCATGGGATTATTCTCTTTTACGCAAGAAATTGCCATTGACCTCGGAACAGCGAATACCATCATTATCCAGAATGGTAAAATTGTGTTAGACGAACCGTCTATTGTAGCCCTTGACAGACGCACAGACAAGCTGATTGCTATTGGTGAAAAAGCACGCCAAATGCAAGGGAAAACACACGAAAACATCCGTACGGTAAGACCGCTACGCGATGGTGTTATTGCCGATTTCTACGCTGCAGAAATGATGATACGTGGTATGATTAAAATGATTAGCAATAAAAATTCATTTTTTGCTCCTTCATTGAAAATGGTCGTATGTATTCCTTCGGGCAGTACTGAGGTAGAAATTCGTGCTGTGCGCGACTCTTCGGAGCATGCTGGAGGTAGAGATGTGTACATGATATACGAACCAATGGCCGCTGCTATGGGTATCGGGATAGACGTAGAAGCTCCCGAAGGCAACATGATTGTTGACATAGGTGGTGGGACAACCGAAATTGCTGTTATATCGTTAGG
>JAGNUZ010000043.1 GCA_017986765.1 Paludibacteraceae bacterium
GATGAAATAATTTTTTTCGTCTTTTTGTTCCTCAATACCCGCTATTTTAATAGCTTTGATGTATTCAATAGCACTTCCTTCCAGAATGGGTAATTCTGGTCCGTTGAGTTCTATTAGGCAGTTGTCTATTTCAGAGGCATACAGGGCAGCCAATGCGTGTTCGATAGTACTTACTTGCACATCATTTTTAGAAATAACAGTTCCACGCTCAGTAGCAATTACATTTTCAGCTACAGCCGGAATTTCCGTTTGTTCAGGTGTATCAATACGTTTGAATACGATACCGCTATTCTCGGGAGCTGGATTAAAAGTTGCTGTAATTTGAATTCCTGTGTGTAAACCTTTTCCTTTTAAAGTAAATGGTTGTTGTAACGTTTTTTGTTTTGTCGTCATCTTTACTTCTTTAATTCTGCTTTGAGTAATTCTATTTCTTTTTGTAATGCGAAAACAGTTTTTTGTAATTCAGGCAATTGCTTGTACACTACAGATGCTCGTCTGAATTGTGCTACTGGAATGGCTGGAATACCTTGGTAGATGCCTGCTTCTTTTACGTTGTTTGGTACGCCTGTATATGCAGCAAAGATAGTGTTATCTGGCACCGTAAGGTGTCCAGCTAAGCCAACCATGCCTGCTAATATGCAATTTTTGCCTATTTTAGTCGATCCAGCTATGCCCGAACAAGCGGCCATGGCTGTATTTTCACCCAACTCTACATTGTGTGCTATCTGAATTTGATTATCTATTTTTACGCCCTTGTGGATAAGGGTAGAACCTATGCTTGCCCTGTCTATAGTGGTACTTGCTCCAATTTCCACATCGTCTTCTATTACTACATTTCCACTTTGTGGTATTTTGGCATAGCTACCGTCTTCGTTGCGGGCAAAGCCAAAGCCGTCGGCACCGATTACCGATGATGAATGAATGATACAATTAGCACCTACGACGCATTGGTGGTATATTTTTACGCCAGAAAATAGGGTAGTATTGTTCCCAATTTGGCTTTTGTCGCCGATGTAGGCGTGAGGGTAAATTTGACAATTGTCGCCAATAATAACACCCTCTTCAATGTAAGCAAATGCACCAACATATACGTTTTCGCCAATAATGGCAGAGGGTGCAATATAAGCTAATTTGTCTATGCCTGTTTTTTTAGGTTTGCTACTTTCGACCAAGGTCAGTAAATTTGCTAATGATTTGTAGGCATCTTGTACCTTAATGAGCGTAGCGCTAATGGTTTTTTCGGGAACAAAAGTTTTATTCACTAATACGATACTTGCTTTCGTTTCGTAAATATAGTGTGTGTATTTTGGGTTTGCCAAAAAGCTCAAAGAGCCAGATGTCCCTTCTTCTATTTTTGCAAAAGTGTTCACTTTAACGGAAGCATCACCAACCACCTCCCCATCTAAATATGCAGCTATCTGCTGAGCGGAAAATTCCATATACGCATAAATTTTTGCAAAGGTACGTATTTTTCATAAAAGTTACGCTAATTTCTAAAGAGAAAAGTGTTAAGAGATGTATATTACAAGGGAGTTAAGCCTTCCTTATTTCGTAATAACTACAATAGTATTTTACCACTTCGCGTGATAAAATTTGTATATCGAGCATGTCGGACGATTGGCTAATGGGCTTAATGCTACCATCTTTGTATAGAATATTGATGCTATCTTCGTTGTTCTGATACATATTGATAGACACGGTATCGACGGATATAAAATAATTGGCTTCGGTGGGTGTAATGTTAAGATGGGTGCAAATTGACTGGATTTTTTCTTCAATTTCTGGAACTGAAAATGCTTTGTTACTTACATTTATTTTGAACAGTTTGCGGTCAATAATCCCTTTGCTCAAGGTAGATAATATCTTATCAGAATGGTGCATCCATTGTTTGATGGAACACATAATATCGCTGTCGTCAAGTGCTAAAAAATGATTCAACCCCTCTTCGCTACTCAAGCTAGTCTGTTCGTTATTTTGCTGCAAAAAATACAGCAAAGAAGGTGTTCCAAATAAAGAACGATCTGTTTTAGCGATTTCTTTTGCTCGACGAATGGTGTTGATGAGCATTTTTTCGATAGCAAAAGCCGTTTTGTGCAAATATACTTGCCAATACATCAAGCGTCTATTCATCAAAAAGTTTTCGATGGAATAAATGCCTTTTGCTTCCACCACAAGCATATCGTCTTGTATGTTCAACATTTTGATAATGCGAGCAGAACCAATATTGCCTTCGGTAACTCCTGTAAAAAAACTATCTCTGCGTAAATAATCGAGTCTATCCATATCTAACTGACCCGATACCAATTGATGCAAAAATGTTTTAGGGTAGGTGTTTTGAAAAATTGCCAAGGCTACATCAAGTTTACCTTGATACTCTTGGTTAATCTTTTTCATTATCTGCAAGGTAATTTCTTCGTGTGCTTTGTTGGTCACAATCGTACCTTCTAAGGCATGCGAAAAAGGTCCATGTCCTACATCGTGCAATAGAATAGCGGCACAAGCTCCTTCTTCTTCTTGTTCAGAAATGTCGATGCCTTTCGATTTCAGCGTTTTGATAGCCTCTGACATGAGGTACATGGCACCTACAGAGTGCTGAAAACGTGTATGTTGTGCTCCAGGGTACACATACGACGATAAGCCCAATTGCTTGATGCGTGTTAAACGTTGTACGTCAGGATGTTGTAATAAATCGTACAATAGTACACCTGGAATGTTGATGAATCCAAAAACAGGGTCGTTGATTATCTTTTTCTTGTTGTTCGACACGGGTGCTACAACAAGTTGTTTTGTTCCAGAATATGTTCCATTTCCATTTGTACGCTTAATGCCTCTTTGCGAGCAGCTTCGGCGTAATTTTCGTTAGACGATGCGTATAGTATTTGACGTGAGGAGTTTACGAGTAATCCGCATTGCTCGTTGATGCCATATTTAGCGACTTCTTGCAAACTACCACCTTGAGCACCTACTCCTGGAACGAGTAAAAAATGCGATGGAATAAGTTCTCTTATTGAGCCAAGCATTTCGGCTTTGGTTGCACCTACTACATACATCATATTGTCTGTATTTCCCCATTGGCTAGAGGTAGTAAGTACTTTTTCAAATAAACGTTCATTTGTTTCTTTGTCTTGCATAAATTGAAAATCGAAAGCACCTTTGTTCGATGTAAGAGCCAATAAAATAACCCATTTATTCTCGTATGTTAAAAAAGGGCTTACGCTGTCTTCGCCCATGTATGGAGCGACGGTAACAGCATCAAAATCCATTGCACCAAAAAAAGTGCGAGCATACATTGCCGATGTATTGCCAATATCGCCACGTTTCGCATCAGCGATGATAAATTGGTCAGGGTACGTGCTACGGATATATTCCACGGTACGTTCTAGTACATCCCATCCTTCTATACCCAAACTTTCGTAAAATGCCAAATTTGGTTTGTAAGCTACGCATAAATCGGCGGTAGCATCGATGATAGCTTTATTAAATGCAAACATTGGATTGTCGCAGGTATCAAATAGATACTCAGGTATTTTGCTAATATCGGTATCTAATCCTACACACAAAAATGATTTTTTGCGTTGGATGTGTCCAAATAATTCTTCTCTGTTCATGGTACTTATGGGGTGTTATAATTGACTTTCTTTCATTCTTTCCGCATTTTCGGCAATAATCAACTGGTTGATGCAGTCTTGAATATCACCATCCATAACGGCTGATAGATTGTAAATGGTATAATTGATGCGGTGGTCTGTGATGCGACCTTGTGCATAGTTGTAGGTGCGAATTTTGGCAGACCTATCGCCTGTTGAAACCATTGTTTTGCGTTGCGATCCAATCTCGTCTAAGTATTTTTGGTGTTCAATGGCATAGATTCTTGAGCGAAGCTCTATCATTGCTTTGGCTTTGTTCTTGTGTTGCGATTTCTCGTCTTGGCATTGCACGGTAATGCCCGAAGGTATATGCACCAAACGGATGGCAGAGTAGGTAGTATTTACCGACTGTCCGCCAGCACCCGAGGAGCAAAATGTATCTACACGTATATCGCTTTCTTTCAAGTCAATATCGAATTCTTCTGCCTCAGGCAATACAGCTACGGTCGAAGCTGAAGTATGAACTCGACCTTGCGTTTCTGTTTGCGGTACACGTTGCACTCGGTGTACACCCGATTCGTATTTCAATGTGCCATATACGTTTTCGCCACTCACGGTGAAAATAATTTCTTTGTATCCACCAGCGGTTCCTTCGCTAGTATTGGTGACTTCCACTTTCCATCCTTTTGTTTCGCAATAGCGGGAGTACATTTTGTATAAGTCGCCTGCAAAAATAGCGGCTTCATCTCCACCTGTTCCGCCACGTATTTCTACAATGGCATTTTTACTATCCAGAGGGTCGGCGGGTACGAGCAAAAGTTTGATTTTTTCTTCCATCGGAGCCACTTGTGGAGAAAGTTCGTCTATCTCCATTTTTGCCATTTCCCTTAATTCTTCATCATTCTCTTTGTCTAAAATTTCTTTAGCTTCAGCGATATTGGACAATATTTGTTGGTATGCTTGGCGAGCATCGTTAATTCGTTCTAGTTCACGGTATTCTTTGTTCAGTTTTACAAAGCGTTTCATATCTGCCATTACAGCAGGGTCGGTAATCAGTGTCGCTACCTCTTCAAATCGAGTTGTTAAACCTTCTAATTTTTGCAATAAAGTGCTCATGGTGTTGTTCTAAAAGATGATGTTTGTAGCGTTTTTTTTAATACACAAATGTGCCAAACTCGCTTTTGATAGTGAGCTTTTTACTGCTCGATGCTTCTACACGTCCTACAATTTTGGCTTCAATGCCAAAGGATGTTGAGATAGCGATTACCTCTTCGGCTTTTTCCTTAGGTAAATAGACTTCCAAACGGTGACCCATATTGAAAACTTTGTACATTTCGGCCCAATCCGTACCACTTTCTTCTTGTATGGTTTTGAAAAGAGGAGGTGTGTCGAAAAGATTGTCTTTTATGATGTGCAAATTTTCGATGAAATGCAGAATTTTTGTTTGTGCACCGCCAGAGCAATGTACCATACCGTGAATTGATGGACGCAGATTCTCAAGTAATTGTTTCACTACGGGAGCATATGTGCGAGTAGGCGAGAGTACTAATTTTCCTGCATTGAGCGGAGAATTAGCAACTGCATCTGTAAGGCTTAATGAGCCAGAATAAGCGAGTTCAGAGGGCATGGAAGAGTCATAACTCTCTGGGTATTTTTTTGCTAAATAATTGGCAAACACATCATGGCGAGCAGAAGTCAGCCCATTGCTACCCATGCCACCATTGTATTCTTTTTCGTATGTTGCTTGTCCAAAAGAGGATAAACCAACAATCACGTCGCCAGCTTCTATGCGTGCGTTGTCGATAACATCGGCACGTTTCATGCGGCAGGTTACGGTACTATCTACGATAATAGTACGGACTAAATCGCCTACATCAGCTGTTTCTCCACCTGTGGAAAACACACCAATACCCATTTCACGCAGTTCGGTAAGCAATTGTTCTGTACCATTAATGATAGCTCCGATTACATCGCCAGGAATCAGTAATTTATTTCTTCCAATCGTAGATGATACCAAAATATTGTCAATAGCACCTACACAAATAAGGTCGTCAATATTCATAATTAAGGCATCTTGAGCTATGCCTTTCCACACCGACAAATCGCCTGTTTCTTTCCAATAAAGATAGGCTAAGGACGATTTTGTGCCAGCACCATCAGCATGCATAATGTTGCAATAATCAGGGTTTCCGCCTAAAATGTCTGGTATTATTTTGCAAAAAGCTTGTGGATATAAGCCTTTATCAATGTGTTGTATTGCGTTGTGTACGTCTTCTTTGGAGGCAGATACGCCTCGCATCATATAACGTTGGTTGCTCATTTTTATACCTTATTTTTTTTGTTCGGCAAAGGTAGTTATTTTATTGTAATTAGAAAAGATAAGAGAACCATACTGCAAACTGATTTACTAACATTTTCACTCATTTATCTTTTTATTTAGTGTATACTATTCACATCAATTTGTATCTTTGTGCCGAAATGAATAGGCTTGAGTTTAGAAAACGAAGCCGCTATTTTTCTTTATTGAAAAGAAACTTTACGTAAATAAACAAAAAAATGAATAACAAAATGAGAAAATTAATTTTACTAATTACCGTTGCTCTTGGATTTAGCTCGTGTGCCGAATTGCTAACTATTGCGAACGAAGTAGCTGCTGCTCAAACGGTAGGTGTTACGAATACCGAAAATATAGCGGGATTGAAAAAGTCGCTGGATGTAGGTATAGAAAAAGCTGTGGGTGTGTTGAGTGTTGAAAATGGTTTTTATAACGATGCAGCACTTAAATTGTTATTACCTCCCGAAGCCCAACCTATTGTTGATAATATCAAATTAATACCTGGGGGACAGGAGTTGGTAAACAAGGCTGTATTGTCGTTAAACCGTTCTGCAGAAGATGCGGTAAAAGAAGCGATGCCTATTTTTAAGAAGTCGATTATGAGTATGACAATTTCTGATGCTACGAATATATTATTTGGCTCAGATAATGCTGCTACGGAATACTTACGCAAAACAACGTACACTGATTTAAGTGCTGCATTTGCACCCAAAGTGAAAGTGTCTTTAGGTAAACCTTTGGTAGCGAATGTTTCTACTACCGAATCGTGGACTGCCTTAACGAGTGCTTACAATAAAGTGGCGGCAAATCCAATAGGGATGATAGCCGGCTTAAAACCTGTGACTGTAGATTTAGAGCAATATGTTACGGAAAAAGCTCTTGATGCCTTATTTGTAAAAGTAGCACAAGAAGAAAAAGCCATTCGCACAGATCCGATGGCTAGGGTAAATGATTTGTTGAAACGTGTATTTGGTCAGCTAGACAAAAAATAAAAGAAAGAGAATCCAATTGTTAGGATAAAAAAGCGGCTGCTCTATTTAAGGGCAGCCGCTTTTGGTTTTTATTTCTCGATACTATTTTTCTCCATTATTTTAAGGAAAAATACAATCAGTTTATAACTCACGAGTATTAAAATTGGCAAACTGAGATACCAAAGGATAGATATTATATGTTCCATAATTGCTGTATTTTTAGTAGGTTAATAAACGTGGTGCGTACTGTTTGGATTCACATCTTCTTCTTTAATTTTATGCTTGTCGATGGCTCGCCACGTAAAAAAAATATACGTTAGTATGACTGGCACTAACAATGAAATATACGTCATAGCCGTTAGTGTGTAATGACTTGATGAGGCATTTTCGATAGTAAGTGAGCTTTGTAAATTTACATACGAAGGATAAAAGCTTGTGTTGTTATACCCCGCTACAAAGAAGATAGCCAACACTGTGAGCACAGTTCCTGCTCCCGAAAACCAGATTCCTTTTGTGCTTTTTTGAAACCAAGTTGTGATAACTCCGTACAATACAAGCACTACACCTGCAAGGAAGAAAATACTCGCAATAGGCATGGCCAAGAAATTATGCAAGTATTTATACGATTCAAAAGATACTATTTTAGTTGTAGCATCTACCGCATAACCGTCCATAGTGAGTAGTTTGTACACAAAATACAAGAAAAACACCAAGAACGAAACGGCGTTGATAAGCACTTGCGGACGAGCACGTTGTATGATAACTTCCATAGCACTTGAATTGATAATGTACATTGCACCAAGCATACGAGCTAAAAATAACAATCCAAACCCTAAGGCTAAGTTGGTAGGATCAAATAATATTTCGATGCCGTATAACTCTGTTTGCCAAAAAGATAGGTTGTACTCATCACGGATAAAAGCACTTCCCGTAAAGAAAGTAGCTACTACAGCTCCCAGTAAAAATGGAGCAACAAAACCGTTAATAGCTAAAAAAGTATCGTATGTTTTAGTGCCTAATAAATTTCCTTTTTTTCGTCTAAATTCAAACGATACAGCTTGCACTACAAATACGATTAAAAATATTTTCCAAGCATAATAAGCACCTCCAAACGAAGTGGCATAAAACAAAGGAAACGATGCAAACATACCCGCAGCAAAAAGTACGAGTGTAGTGAAGGTAAACTCCCATTTGCGTCCGATAGCATTGACGACAAGGTCGCGTTCATTCGGTGTTTTTCCTAAAGTGCCAATCAGCGTTTGTCCGCCTTGTACAAAAAGTAAAAAAACAAGCATAGAGGCTACGATGGACATAATGAGCCACCAATATTGTTGTAAATCAAAATGTGTGAATGAATCAAGCATGTTGGTCTCCTTTCTTATTAAGTGATTCTGGTCCTTTTTTAATTGCGACTAACATAATGCGTACTTCTGCTATTACAAGCACAGAAAGTAGGCTTAAAAACATCCAGAAAGTTAAAATTACTGCCATGGAGCTAATGTTAGAGGTAGATGCTGAGGTAGTGAGCAAACCCTGAATGGTCCAAGGTTGACGACCGACTTCTGCTACTATCCAACCTGTCATAGAGGCTATAAAGGCTACAGGGAAACCCAATATGCCTAAACGCAATAGCCATTTTTGATTTTCGAGTTTGTTTTTGATAGTAAAAAATAAGAGCCCTGCGACTACCGCAATTAAGAAAAATCCACCCATTACCATTATGTGAAAGCTATAGAAAATAAGAGGTACATTTGGCACAACTTTTTCTGGACTTGTGATATGTGCATAACCCATATACGGTTGGTTTTTTGTGAAAACTTCCAACGCAGCTGCTTTTTCTTTTTCATCGATGGAACTTTTGTAGAGAGCTAAAGCTTTCATGGCTGTTCTACCATATTCCATTTTTTCGGCAGCAGATATAATATGCACCTTCTCCGATTTGTAGCCATACACCAAATCGTTTATACCAGGTACAAAGGCGTTGATGTCTCTATAACCTAAAAAAGACAATAGATACGGTATTTCTTGTTTAAAGATAAACGTCTCCGTGCTGTCGCCAATTTCTTTGCCAGGGGTAAGTATACCGACAGTTACCAGCCCAGCACCTTCTTTGCCATCATACAATCCTTCCATAGCGGCAAGTTTAACAGGCTGATGTTGTGCTACGTTGTATGCAGAACCGTCTCCTGTTAGGATAACTAAGCCAGTGCCAACTATCCCAAATACACTTGCAATTAAAATACTACGTTTTGCAAACAATATGCTTCTTCCTTTTAGCATATACCAGCTGCTTACCGCAATAATAAAGAATGCACCAATCACAAAGCCAGAAGCGGTAGTATGTAAGAATTTATTTACGGCGAAAGGAGAAAATAAAACTGCCCAAAAATCAACCATCTCGTGCCGAGCCATATCAGGGTTAAAATGCACACCAATAGGATGATTCATCCAAGCATTTGCCGTTAAAATCCACACGGCAGAGAGACTAGCACCAAATGCCACCAAATAGCAGGATACTAAATGGAACTTTTTACCCACACGCCCCCAGCCGAAAAACATAACAGCCACAAACGTCGATTCTAAAAAGAATGCCATCATGCCTTCTGCTGCCAAAGGAGCACCAAATATATCGCCAGCTATCCACGAATAATTTGCCCAATTAGTACCAAATTCGAGTCCTAATATTATGCCAGTACCTACGCCAATGGCGAAATTAATACCGAAAAGCTTTGCCCAAAATTTGGCTAACTTTTCCCATTCAGGGTCGTTGGTTCGTAGGTACAAGGTTTGTGCAAAGGCAATGATATAAGTCATGCCAAGAGTGAGAGGAATAAAAAGCCAATGAATAATAGCCGTCATGGCAAATTGAGCTCGCGACCAATTGACCAAGGTTAAATCAATGTTTTCAATCATACGTTGTAGTGTTTGTAGGTTGTATTAAATCATGCGTTACGGACTCTATGCGGTGTTGCTCACTTTCCCATTGGGGTTTGAGGTAGCGGGGGTATAAAAAGCCTTTCAAAAAACCATACAATAGTAAAAACTTAATAAAAACGATTATTAATAATATTTTTGCTATTCTCGACTTTTTGATAGAT
>JAGNUZ010000044.1 GCA_017986765.1 Paludibacteraceae bacterium
TGCTTCTATCTGCATATTGTCCACCACTTTCTCCTTCAAACAACCACTCTTTGGGTTTGTATTCTTTACAATATTTTCGTAAATCTACTAAAGTTTTTTTAGGTAGCAAAGTGTAAGGGTCTTTTTTTTTGTTGTTCGTATTGTGGTTTTTTCTGTTTCACAGGCAATAGTTATCCCCATCAAATCAAAAAGGCAAGATAAACTACGTATCCTGCCTTTGTTGAATTCAAAAAAAATAGTATTATTTTACAATTACCGCCATGCTCAATGCAGGTACAGTTACTTTTTTAAGTTCAATTTTCACGTTAGTTTCTCCTTTTTTAAGGGGAGTGATACCTGCTTTGTTGCCATCGGCAATTACGCTCCATTCTTGTGGGTTGGTAATTGTTGGTATATCCACAGTAATGGCATTTTCGTCAGCATTGTGAATCACGATAATTGTTTCGTAGCGTGTACCGTTAATGCTTGGTGCTATGTCATTTTCGAGTGTGTTGTCTATTTCGTAGGCAATGTATTTATCTACTTCTCTAGCTACATATCCAGAGGCAAAGTCCATGATGGATAAATCGACCACAATGGTATTGCTGGTGTCAATGTCGATGGCTCTTAATCGGTTGTTGCCTGATCCTGAATAGGCTTTTGAAATGGTTTCCCATGCACCTCGATTTTTGACCAATTTAAAGTTTAGGTTTTTGGTGTCGCCCCATTTGCTTAAATCAAAATTGTTGATTTGCTCACGTGTAAATTCTATTTGTGCCTCGCCAGCATTATTAAACTGTATGGCAAAATTATTTCCATCCAAGGCATTGGCATCGGTACGCTTATCATACACTTCGCCTGCAAAATAATATGTTTCGTTGGCAAGACCATGGATGAATTTTATCGTTAAAGTTTCCAGTTTTGGGTCGTTAAAATCGCTCACCCCTAAGCTTGTAGATTTGCTGGGTTGCTCCTCCTTGTTCAGGCTCATGCCGTAAAACGTAATTCCGTTTCTAATATTATCTCCCTCGAACATACGCAAACCTGGCAATGCACGTCGCATTGTTATCAAGCCTTTGTAATAAGCTGCCATCGGTGCTGCCAAATGGCTAAAGTTGTTCGTAAAACGATCCCAACGTAGCTGATTGGTGTAATCATTGGAGATATACGTGTTTTCGTGAAAATACTCCACGCCTTCTTCGGGGTTAGTATAATCGGTTTTGTGTGCACGATTCTTTTCTATGTCATTGATAGCTAATGGTTTTGTGCGTAAAAACTCATCGCCACCCTGTATAATTACTTTTCCCTGTGAGGTAAAAATCATCGCTGTAGCCAGTTTCATTACTTGTGCACGTTTCAGTCCACTAGGGTCGTTTACCGAAAGGTTTATTTTATCCCAAAGCGTAAATCCATCGTGTACGGTAAGGTAATTGAGGCATACGGCAGGGTTTTCTGCAAAGGCATTGTAATCGTCTGTTATTGTTGCGTGCGAGAATGATTTTTTTGATAAATTTACATTTTTTACTCCTCCCAAAATAGCTGTTACAGCACGGTCTATTTCTGAATAATTGCCTTGTGCAAACCCTTTCTGATATTCTCGTCCAGCAAAAGCATCACGGGCAACATCGTTAAAGAATCCAAGGTTCAAGTACTCTTTTGGGTGATTGAGTTTGGTAGTCGCTGCATTGAGTCCAGTAGCGTTCACATCCGTATCAATATCAGAAAACACCCATGCTTCACCTTGCAACACAAGTTCGAAGATATTATCTGGATTATAGGTTTTGCCTACTTCTTGGCGAATAAGACGCATCGTTTCGTGATCCATAAATCCCATTAGGTCGAACCTAAATCCGTCTACGTGGTATTCGGTAACAAAATGATTGAGCGATTCTACAATTAGTTTTTGCACCATTTTCCTTCTCGATTCTACCGTTGGACCTGCACCTGTATGGGCAGAAATTCCGTGTTGGTCGTTGTAGCGGTAGTAGCAACCTGGTGCTACGTTTTCAAACGCTTCTACCAAATAGGTATGGTTATACACCACATCCATAATTACGCCTATACCTTTGTTGTGGAGGTCTTGCACCAGACCACGAAGCTCTTTTATTCGAGTATATGGGTCGTTGGCGTTGGTTGAAAACCAACCTTCGGGTGTAAAATAGTTGTGCGGATCGTATCCCCAGTTATAATTGCTTTTGGGGGCATCCGTGTCAGAAAATTGGCGGTTATTTTCGTCCGTTGTATAAAAATTCTGAATGGGTAAAAGTTGTGCATGCGTAATACCTAAGTCTTTGAGGTAATCCGATTTTTTGGTAAAACCTGTGTATGTACCAGCCAATTCAGGGCTTACTACGCCTGGTTGAACTGTAAAATCTCGCACATGAATTTCGTAGCAAACGAGGTCAATGTCGTTGGCTATATGGTCGTAATTGGTGTATTTTCTGTTAAAATCTGCGGGTGTAGCTTTCGGCGATTGCATATCTACGATGGCGGCTTTGCCAATTTTGTCCGCATCTGTGGGAGCTTGTGCTGCCATCGATTTTGCATAAGGGTCGAGGGCTATGCGCGATTTGCCATAAGCAAACACTTCGTATTGATAAAAGAGTCCGTCCAATGATTTTACACCTACATTTTTGGGAGATACAAGTGCTTCCCAAACCCCTTTTTCGCTGGGTTTCATCTCAATGGTTTTTTTGATTTTTTGGCTATTTTGGTCGTAAAAATGTATGAGGATTTTACCTGCTGGTGGCGACCATAGTTTAAAATTGGCTTTTCCGTTGGTTAAGTTTACGCCTAAGCCTTTTTCTGCCGAAGCATCAAAATACGTGTCTAAAATTCCACCTACGGCATAATCCAAGAATAGGGGAGATTGTGCTCCGTTGATTTCAATCAGGTAATTTGAGGTTAAATCGAGGTTTGCAACTTCGATTGTTAACACATTTCCTGTTTGCGAGAATGTGGGTGTCTGTTTGCCTGAAAGTTTAAAATTACCGTCGGCTGTTTGTTTGGAATAATTGTAAGTATATAGCGCAACTTCGCCTTGCTGGTAGGCTGTTTCGTTTTTTAAATATGCTTTTATTTGTGTGGGAGATATGATGAAAGCTACGTCAATAATATCGTTGTTGGAAGCAAATAAATTATATTGACTAAGCATGGCTGGTGTGTGAATTTTGTCTATTTGATTCATTTTTGGCTGGCAGTTTTTGGCGTAGCTGGATAAACCAAGCAATACGAAGGTAAGGATGAATAATTTTCTCATGTTACTACAATATTTATTTTTGATTTTAAGATTATTAGATAGTTCGGTAAATGTAGCAAAGTTTTTTATTTTGCAAAAATAAAATGCAGGTTCAGTGCTATTTTTGTGCATTATATTAATGTTAAATCAGCTCTTGTATATTTCCTATCTCCAGCTTTTAATTTTTTTATTTTCCAATACTGTATAGCTTCATTTCTTGTTTGGGTTGGATTGTCTTTTAAAAAATCGCGTATGTAGGTATTGTATTCAAACTGCGGTAATATTTCTTTGCAGAAATTGGGGTCTTTGTTTAATTCTTGCTCTTTATGCCATTCAAAAATGAGGTCTGAATATGTTTTTTCACCAGTATATTTTTTGAAATAATCCAATAGATGTGCTGTAAAATGGAATTTATTTCCAATAACAGATTTCAAAAAATCTCTTTTCTCAATGTACGTTCGATACTCAATACCAATGACAGTATCCTTCGTTATGGGTGTAGTTGCTTGAGGGAGTTTTTCTTTTTTGTTTGTGGTAATGGTTGGAATTTTAGCTGTTTCAAGATACTCTTTGATTCTATTTGCTATGTCTATTTTCCCTCCAACACTTGGTATGCCGTTTTCTTTGCAAAACTGTGTCAATTCCACCTTTAGCCAATAAAAATCTGTCAAATCCTTCGGCTTAATATGTCTGTCTAAAATGGGTCTGGATTTATCCATGATATTATTCGGTAGCTATCATATTTTTATATTGAGCAATGTTTTCCTGAAATAGCTACAACTTCGTATTATATTTCTATATCAAGCTGACGCCCTTCTTCAGTCGCTTTTTTGTCCATTCGTGAGCCAATAGCAAGTCCGATAACCATTCCAATAGGTAATCCAATGCCTACATTGAGTCCTGTGCTAAAAGGTTTTCCGAAAATGCTAGTCGCCATTATTCCCAAAGCAATGCCAAATACCATGCCGATAGCTAGGTATGTATTGCGATAGTGATTTTTAGGCACTATTTTGAGTTTTTTTTCTATGAGAGCGATGATGCTTGACAGTTTCTTTTGAAGCTCTTTTTTTAATTTCTTATCGGTGTCAGAAAGTTTATTTAAACTTTCGATATCCTGATTGATGGAGAGCAGAATATCCTGAGGTAATTCTCTTTTGTTCAATTCGCTGATGAGTTGCTCAAATTGACGATACAATCTATTGAGTTTGATATTAGTTTGGATGTTTAATCGTTGATTTAGTGTTGTCATATTGTTAGAATTTTGTTTTTGAACTGTTTTTAAGAGTAAAATTTCATTGTTGCTAATGCTTCTATTTACTGAAACGTAAAGAAAAAATTCATAAAAAAGTTCCAAATAGTAACTACTCCTATAGCGCAAATTTTCACTAGATAGAAATTGATATTTTTATACTTTAGGACGAGGTAAATTACCGCATTGTTAATGCTTAAACCGATAAGAGAGAAGAAGAAAAAGAGCAAGTATTGATTGGAAATATTTGGGTCGGTATTTTCAAAAGTCCAGATTCTATTGAGCAAAAAATTGCTACTAGCTGCCGCTATAAATCCGAAGGAATTAGCAATGTATTTGTTGATTTTTAGTTTCTCCTTAAATAGGAAGGTTAACCCAAAATCGACGATTACTCCCGTGCCTCCAACTACACAAAATTTTATAAACTGAACGATCATATCGTGTTTTAAAGAGATAATATTCGACTATGTATATTTAAAATAAAAAACAAAGGTAGAAAAAGATTGATTTTAAAGTGCTATTTTTGCACTTTATTCTACATTATGAAAAAATCTGTTCAACTTCTCACAGGCTTAGTGCTTCTTAATTTATTCATTCGTGCCCTTATTGCGTATTTTCTGGAATTTGGCAACGATGAGGTTTACTATGTTAAATATGTAGAATATCCTGATTGGTCGCATTTCGATCACCCTATTATGGTGCAATTAATGGGGCAGTTTACCAGTTTGAATAATCTATTGTATCACGAGTTTTTCTATCGGTTGGGTGCAGTGCTTATTGGCTCTTTCAATACCTTACTGGTGTACTTTATTGCACGAGAGTTGTACCACGAAAAGGCTGCTTTTTGGGCAGCAATTTTGTATAATACGGGTATTTATACCGCACTGATTGTCGGGGTTTTCTTTATGCCAGACGCTCCTTTGTTGCTTTTTTGGCTTATCGCCTTGTATTACGGTATTCGATTTGTGAACGAGGATAAAAATATCTATCTCATTGCCTTCTCTATTGCGGTATTATTTGCTGTGATGTCTAAATATCAAGCGGTATTTTTATGGTTCGGCATGATGCTGTACATCCTCGTATATCGTAGAAAATTGCTTTTCTCCCCTGTGCTTTATATCGCTATTTTTGTGAGTATATTGGGCTTGTTGCCAACCCTGTATTGGAATATTGATCATCAATTTGCCAACTTTAAATTTCATACCGAACGTGTTGGCAGCACCAAGCTTTTTGCTTATTTCCCTCGTGAGTTATTCGGACAATTAATCTATAATAATCCCATTTTGGTCGTAGTTTCTTTTGTGTTTTTATTCAAGTTGATAAAAGCGAGAAAGATAGAACAAACGCAAGCATTTATACTTTTTACCAGTCTGCCACTTATTGTGGTTTCCATCTTATTATCCATCGGAACAGAAAGTTTGCCACATTGGTCGGGTCCGAGTTATGTTGGGTTGTTGATACTCAGCAGCGTATTGTATGCGAATAGTACCCACCTAGCAATATGGGGGAAAATAGCCATCGTATCTATCTATGTGCTGTTTGTATTTGCGTATGTAGAAATTCAGAATGGATTTTTGATGAATAATATTGTGCAAAAACAAGAATGGCAAATCAAAGGCAAAAATGATTTTACACAAGACACGTACGGTTGGCTACAATTAGGGGCTAAAATACAACCGATATTAGCTAAATATCCCGAAACTCAACTCATCGTTTCGCACAATTGGTTCCCAGCATCTCACCTCGATTTTTATGTTGCAAAACCAAATTCTTTAGAGGTAATGGTGGTTGGTCCAGCTAAAGCTTTGCACGAATATTATTACATACAACAAAAAACAAACGTGAGAGGAAGTCATAACTCTGCATTTTTTATAGAGTCGTCGAATCACCGTTCGGCTATCGAACAGTTATCTGCTTATCTTCCTTTGCAGTCGCAAGAATTGATTGACAGTGTGATGATTACAAGACGCAACGATACAATACGGGTGGAAAAAATTTACCGAGTAAGTTGGTAATAGAAATTTACTCTTTTGTTATACGGATTTTATCAATAACAGTACCTTCTGTGGTACACGAACTCATGATTAATGTGTCCTTTTTAATCTCAATTTGCTGAAAAAGAGGTGTATTGAGAATGATTTTATCCGTAAGACTCATTTCTTTGCCATGATAGAATTTCTTAGAAAGATGACTGGTAATGTAGATGGGCGTTTTGCTCTTTCCTTGGTTATTTTTGTGCGAGTTGCGTGCATATGTATGTTCGTGTCCTTGCAACACCAAATCCACATCGTATTTATTTAGAATAGGTTCTAACATCCAACGAAGAACTATCTGGTTTAGCTTCCCCTTGTTGGAATAGACGGGGTGGTGGAGCATGACAATTTTAAACTGTTCAGTGCTAGATGCTAATATCTTCGCAAGCAGCTGACGTTGTTCCCATATAAACCAAGGTTCTCTATTTGAATCCAGCAATACAAAACGAGCATTTTTATACGAAAATGTATAGACTAAATTATCGTCTGTTTTGTCGATAAAATACGGGAAAGTATAGGCAAATCGTTCATCTATTGTGCGTACAGTATTTTTCAAATATTCGTGGTTGCCCGTAATAGCAATCACTGGGGTAGATTGTATAATGCTATCCAGATCAGTATGTACCAATGTCCAATATTTATCCATGGGGCGTTCGATTAAGTCACCACCAAATGCCCAAAAATCTACTTTGGGAAACAATTTTTGTATATGGTAGAAATTGGATTTACTCCCTTTGAGAGTGTCTTTATCTTGCACATCACCTATGTAAATAAAAGAGAAGCTATTGGTGGTATCAGCTGTCTGAAAGGCGTACCATTGACTGGCATTTTTGCCCGAAACTACTTGATATCGATAGTTCTTCCCTGCTTGCAAACTGTCTAAAAGCACCGAGTGGAAAGCTGTTACGCCACCCCTTGTTCGCACGATATGTCCTTTGGCAGGTATGCGTACCGTATCTTGCGTATGTTCTTTAGTCATATACACCATTGATGTGTGCAGTACGGAATCGGCTTGCCAGCTTATCATGCGTTGTAGCTCGTTGCTGCCCATCGTTAACACAATTCTATGCGGCTCAATAGCACTAACGAAAGGTGCTTCGGGTCTATTGCCAAACCATACATTCCAGCGTTGAGAAACGATTCCTCCTAGTACTACAAGTACAAGAAACACGGAAACAAGAACAATCGTTTTTTTTCTATTCATTTGCTGTTGTCTGTAGGTTTATAGCGTTTGTGTTTATTCGTTGAGGAGGGATTTTACCTTTTCAGAAATGAGTTTTCCTTCTACTTTTCCAGTTAATTGTTTGGTAGCAACGCCCATTACTTTTCCCATGTCTTTGGCAGAAGTAGCACCTACTTGCGTGATAATGGATTGAATGATGGCTGTTAGTTCCTCGTCAGAAAGTTGTTTGGGTAAGTAGCGAGCAATAATCTCCGATTCTTCAAGTTCTTTTTCGGCCAATTCAGCACGGTTTTGTTCTACGTATATTTGAGCTGACTCTTTGCGTTGTTTTACCATTTTTTGCAAAATGCGGCTGCTAATGTCTTCGCTGATAGTACCATCACCCCCTTTGGCTGTTTTGGCTTCTAACAATTCTTTTTTAATACCGCGTAAGGCGTCTAGCTCTGTTTTTTGTTTTGCGAACATTGCTTTTTTAATGTCCTCTGTTATTTGGTCAATTAGTTCCATTGTGTTTTTAATCTACGTTATCGTGTAAAAATTTATTTTTTTGTGAAAAAAGCACATCATCTTCTGTTTTTTCTATAAACACATCCGACACTTGTGATGAAGTTGGTTGCTTGCCTGTCATATCTATATTTTGGCGTTTGTACGCAGGTATAGATTCATATTGTTGCATTGTAACATCATTGTCCCACTCATCTAAATCGATGGTTTCCGTTTGTGTCGGTTTTTGTGTCGGTTTTCCATAAAATTGCTCCCTAGAAATGGATACGCCTGCATTTGGTGTAGAGCTTTGTATAGGAGTACTTTCTTGAGGGTTATCACTGATGTTGTCGTAGTCGATTACCACTGTATTTGATTCTACAATCGGCATGTCTAATTTTTCCATACCAAAGCCCGTAGCTATGATGGTTATTTTAATCGATTCTTCTAAATTTTCATCGTATGTTGCACCCCAAATTACTTCCGCATCTTTGGCAATATTGTTCAAGAAATGTTTAATTTCTTTGGTTTCCGTCATATCCACCTCATCTTCTTTGGAGGTATATACGTGCAATAGAATGCGTTTTGCTCCACGTATATCATTGTTGTTGAGCAAGGGTGAATTGAGTGCATCGTGAATGGCTTTGCTTACGCGTTTTTCTCCACTGGCATAGCCTGTGTTCATAATGGCAAAACCACCATCTTTTAAGATAGTTTGTACATCAGCAAAATCCACATTGATGTAACCAGGAATGGTAATAATTTCGGCAATACCTTTGGCGGCATCAGTTAAGATATTATCGGCTTTCGCAAATGCGGTTGACATTTTAAAGTCTGGAAAAATATCTATCAAACGTTCATTATTGATAACAAGTAAAGCATCTACGTGTTTGCTCATTTCGCGCACGCCATTGAGGGCTTTTTGAATCTTTTTGTCGCCTTCAAATTCAAATGGAATGGTTACGATGCCGATAGTTAGAATCCCTTTGTTTTTAGCAGCTTCGGCAATTACTGGAGCAGCACCTGTACCTGTGCCTCCTCCCATACCTGCAGTGATAAATACCATTTTGGTACTTTCGTCCAATAAATCTTCTATTTTTTCGATGGTTTCTAAGGCTGCTTCACGGGCTACTTCGGGCAAATTGCCTGCACCTAGTCCGGATTCTCCCAATTGAATTTTTATCGGAATAGGAGAACGCCTTAAATCTTGGTAATCAGTATTGCATACAGCAAAGGTTACATCCTTAATACCTTGATTAAACATGTAATTTACTGCATTTCCGCCACCGCCACCTACTCCAATAACTTTGATTATTGTATCTGCGTTGTTTGAGAAGTCAAAATCTACCATAAAATTATCTATTTAAAAAGTTCGTTTACTATTAGAGTGTATCGCTGTCATCACTAAATAATCCAGTAAGCTTAGCACTTGTTTTTTCAATCATGTTTGATATTAAGTTTCTGCTTGGTTTGCTCTTTTTTACTGGTTTCGCTACTGGAATCATTTTTTCTATCGCTTCAGATGTACAATCTTCTGTTCCCATAGAGAGCAATCCGATGATATGGCTGTAAGTGGCTTTTTTGAAATCACTCGGGATAGATTCTTCTACCAGTTTGCCTGTGCCAATAGAGGAGCGTACATCTACGCCTGTGAGGGATTGTACCAACGAACGCATATTGGTCAGTTGAGAACCGCCACCTGTTATAATGATGCCTGCTCCGAGTTGTTTCAGGTATCCTTTTTGTTTAATAGGGTCAATAATAAAGCCCAATATCTCGGTAGCACGCGATTCTATTATTTGTGCCAAAAAGGAG
>JAGNUZ010000164.1 GCA_017986765.1 Paludibacteraceae bacterium
CATTTTCAAAAATGTAATTACCGGTCCATTTTTCTTCTATCTCTCCTACTTCATTTATTTCTTTAATTATTTCCGGCTTACTCAAATAATCAAAATCGATAGCCCAATAATCAATCCAATCAAACCAATTTTGGGTCAGTAATGTGCGCGTAATAATATTATTCTTATCTTTTTCTACCTTAATTATTTGCCCATCATCAATTACCACCTTGCTTCCAACACGCATAGATTGCTGTAAGTCTTCAATATCATCTTGGGTATAATGAGTTACAAAATCGGTAAGCTCGATAGAAAGTTTCTTCCCAGTAATTGTTTCTTTGGTGTTTAGGTAAGCTACATCAAAGAACTTAGCTTGTCCTTTACTTACTGCTCGTTTGTCAAATACATCTTTAGGTATATATTTGAGAGATATAGAAACACCTTTTTCTTTCAGCTCCTGAATAAATTGTGGAGTTAAACCCATTTCAAACTCAAAACCTAACACATCTGCTTGAGTGTAAAGATTCCTTTTACATTCTTCGAAGACAGCCAATAACCTAGTTTGAGTAACTGGCACATCTAATGGGCCAACATGTACAAAACGCCCTGCTTTAATAGCATGTATGGCATTATGACCATCTATGCGTTTGGCTTTATAGGCTTCAATAATTAAGTCGATATATAATTCTTCTTTTTGTTTTAATTTACCATTTGTAAGGTCGTCCATAAAAAACTGACGCTCGTACTTACCCAAATTTAGCACCTCAAAAGCTCGAAAGTCTTTGCCGTTGGCTTGCAACTCGCGTTGTACGCCTATTAAGCGTTTACGCTGGGTATGAATTGAGAAACGTCCTAAATCGGTACTTATCCATTTTCTACCCAGCTTCTCTGCCACGGCAGCTGTTGTACCACTGCCGCCAAAAAAGTCGGCAATTAAATCACCTTCGTTGCTACTGGCTTTGATTATGCGTTCAAGTAGAGCTTCGGGCTTTTGAGTGGGGTAGTCCAGACGTTCATTAGCAACTGGATTTATAAAAGGTATTCGAAACACATCTGAAATTGGTTTACCGTCCTGTTTTGCATATACTACTTTATATTTACCTGATGCAATCATTTCCTTGACTTTTGGATTGTTCTCATCGTAAACTACAAGACCTTCACTTCCCCCACCTCCTCCAAGTAGATATCCCTTTTCATATTTTTCTTTTAAATTTGAGGTAATTTCCTTTTGCTGATTAAATATGTCCTTTTCTGATTTTGAATAATACAAAAGAACATCATGATTTTTTTGAAAGGAATTACTGTTCGCAGTCCATTTGTCATAACTCCAAATAATTTCATTTTTGAAAAAAACTTTTCCAAAAATATCGTCAAGAAGAAATCTCAGATAAAAACTTACTCTATAATCCACATGCACATAAATACTGCCATCCTCTGCTAATAAGCTGTGCATCAACTTTAAGCGTTCGTACATCGTGGATAAATAAGATGAAATACCTTTTCCCCAAGTATCGCGATAAGCAATTTCCTCAATAATAGATTGTTTCTTTTCGGCCGTTTCTCCACCAATCTCAATATTAAAGCCGAAGTCGGCACCAACAGCAAAAGGTGGGTCAATGTAAATGAGCTTTAAACCTCCAGCAGCATCTATTTCTTGTCGCAAAGGCCCATTTGCCAGCGAAGAAAGAATGAGTTTATTATCGCCCCAAATTAATTTATTAGTCCAGCCTTTTAGTTGTCTGCCACGCATATCGGTTTCGAACATGGAAGTTTGTTGTTGTGCAGCCTCCTTGCGTGGTTCGTCTATATGCTCAATGCTATGAAAAGGAAGCACCACATTTGCCACCTCTTCTTTTCGTCCATTCCAAAACAGAAAAACATCTTCTTCGTCGGCAAACAGTTTGTAAATAAATTCTTTAGGAAGTTTCGCACCTGCTTTGATTAGGTCAATTATTTCAGATTTCTCTTGCTCGGTCATTATGGTGTTTGTTTAAATTTTAATTAATGGAATGATTTGCTATCAATTGCCTCCTGCTTTAGCTGGAGGTAGAAAATAAATCATTCATTGATATTGGCTTTAGCCAAATTCTTATTCTACATTTTGGCTAAAGCCAATTATTTGAATTGTATTTTTAATATCCTCCAGCTAAAGCAGGAGGCAATTCAAACTCGTTTCTATCTCAGCTCAAAAATCCCACACAAATCCTTAAATGATTTCACATCATTTTTTACTTTATCCCATTTCTCTTGCATTACATATACTGGCTTGTAGCTGTATTTATTTTGCGTACCATTAATATCGGTACACCATGTTTGCAAGCGTTTTATTTTGCGGACATCATCCAAATCTTGCCTGCCTTTAGTTTCGAGAATATAGAAGGTGTTATTGCCTGTTTTTACGAAAAAATCGGGGTAGTATTCGCGAATATTACCATCTTCGGCCTGATACTCTATTTTGAAATTAACCCCACCATCGCCCATCGTATTTTTGGCATACGAAACCACATCCTCGAAGCGACTTTCTAAATATCCAGCAAGCTCCAACTCAAATGGGTTATCTCCAATAATTTTGGTAAAGACTGATTTCTTTGGAATAATGAAGGACTGATTTTCGGCAACTTTTGGTTTTGTTTGCTTAAGCGAAATGTAGTTTTTCACTTCAACCGTTCCTTTATCCATAACGGTAAGTTCGTCTATGGCTTTTTTAAAGGAGGTTTTCAGAATCTCTTTCGGGTTTAGTTCCGACAAGTTTCGCATAGTTTGCGGGTCGGAAAGCGAAACTTCGATGGTAACTTTACCATCGAGGCTGAATAGATAATATTTGATAAAACTCTCTACCTTAGGATAAAGAATATTGAATCCACTTACCAAACGGCTTTCTTTGAGAATGGCAGAGGTAAAAAAGCCAATTACATGGCGAAAATCGGGCTGTGTATCTTTAAAAATAGTTGAGTGCGAAAATTCGCCATCAATATCCGTGAAAACTATCTGTTTTAATTCTGTAGGTAGAAAGGTTTTGTAGTGAGCCTTCTTATTTTTCAGCTTGCTGGCATCAATCAATTCCAAGTTCTTAAATTCGCGATAAATCCGTGGGCTTAATTGTGGTATAGGAATATCCAGCGCATCTAAATCTTTATTGATATTTTCTTTATCCACCTCCACAAAAATGGGTGACTTTCCTTTTGTACCCTTACCCATAGGGCTATATTGAAACTCAACTCCATCGGTTTTCAAT
>JAGNUZ010000165.1 GCA_017986765.1 Paludibacteraceae bacterium
TTTCCCACTGGTAAATGGAGACAGTATTTCTGCGAATCGTTCGGTAGCTACATCACGGTACGTATCATTGTTATTCGTAACGACCATAATAGTTTTCTCATTATCATACCTAAAATATACATATATGCCATCGTAAGGAATAAATTGTTTCATTTCGCCTGTTTGCAAGGCTGTAGTGTTTTTGCGGTAGTGCAATAAGGTACGCAAGTACTTAAACACGTCGTTTTCTATTTCTGTACGTCCTTCTGGGGTAAAAGCATTGCGTGCATCTCCAGCCCATCCACCAGGAAAATCAAAACGATGTCCTTCGTATGAACCTCTTTTTCCACCTAGCATAATTTCGTTTCCAGCATATATTTGTGGGTATCCGCGCGAAGCAATGAGCAGAGTCAGTGCCATTTTGTATTTTTTCACATCATGTCCTACCACTTCCGAATAGCGATCAATATCATGGTTATCCAAGAAATTCATAATCTTGCTAGGATCAGGGTACACAAAATCTTGTGCGTAATGGTTGTAAAAGCGAATCATGCCTTTATCCCATGTTTCACGTTCGTTAAACGAAAATTCAAACACATCTTTCAGTACAAAATCCATTACACTTGGTATGTGAGAGTCAAAATTATATCTGTTCGTATTTCCTGATTGGTAGAATGCAATTTCTTGTGGCGTTTTCACCCAACATTCACCCACGATATTCATAGTTGGGTATTCGTCACGAATCGCTTTTATCCATTTTGCCCCAATGTGAATATCGGTGTATGGATAGGTGTCAACACGTATGCCATCTACATTTGCATATTCTATCCACCATACGTAGGCTTGTTTTAAATAAGTGAATAAGTGCGGGTTTGCCAAATTAAAGTCGGGCATATTGTGCGAAAACCAGCCTTGGTTTAATTGTTTCAAGTCCGATTCAGAAGCATAAGGGTCAGTCCACGCAGTCATACGGTAATTAGACGATGTATGTGTTTCCCACACATTAAACCAATCAGAGGCAGGTACATCATCCATCCACCAATGTATGCCACCACAATGGTTTGGCACTACATCAATAATCAATTTTATGCCATGCTCTTTGCATGTTTCCGATAATTGTTTGTATTCTTCTTTTGTTCCCAAGCGGGGGTCAACCTTGTAATAATCGCCCGTAGAGTAGTGATGATAAGAATATTGAGCGTCATTGTTATCGAAAAATGGAGTTGACCACAAGGCTGTGATACCCAAATCAGCCAAATACGGTATGTTGTTGATAACTCCTTTAAAATCACCACCATGTCGTTCGCCCAAATCGGCTCTGTTTACTCCTTGCGAGTATCCTTTTATAGCATCATTCGATGCATCGCCGTTCGCAAACCTATCAGGCATAAGCAAATACACTGCATCTGCCGAACTAAAACTCGGACGAGTAGCGGAGTTCTCTCTACGTGCTTGTAGGGTATAACAGCATTTGCCTATTTGTTTTTTACCGTTTTTGAACACAATATCAAATGTGCCTGGTTGAGTATTTTTATCTATAGTTAAATATAAAAACACATAATTAGGGTTGTCAGTCACTTCTTTTCTTGCTAAAGTAACACCTTCGTACGAAAATTCCACTGTGGCTTTGGATATGTTTTCGCCATGCACCATCAACTGCAATTCGGGGTCATTCATACCTATCCACCAGCTAGAAGGTTCCAAGCGCTCAAAGCTTATTTTTTCTGTTTTACTATAAGCCGAAAGGCATAAAAAGAGCATAAATAAAGCAAGAATAGATTTTTGTTTCATCGTTCCCATGTACATGTTTCTGTTTATAATTGTTTTTTAGATAGAGGTTTAGTGGTTTCGCGCACCACTAAATTTGTTCGTATTAAGCTGTGGCTAAATTGTGTCGCAATCGTTTTCTTTTCAATTCGATTTAAGAGCATATTGCAAGCCTCTACACCCATTTGATAGCCGTTTTGTTGCACAGTAGTAAGTAGTGGGTCGGAGGTCGTGGCAATAATGCCATCACCAAAACCGCAGATAGAGATATCGTCTGGTACACGAAAACCTGCTTTTTTTACAGCAGATAAAATGCCAGATGCCGTATTGTCATTAATCGCAAAAAAAGCATCAGGAGGATTTGGTTGGCCCAGTATTTCTTGTGTTAACAGGATAGCATCTTGTCGCGAATCGCATACATAAATGAGCGATTCATCTACTTGAATGCCATGTTTGCGTAAAGCATCTAGGTAGCCATTTTTTCTGTTTTTCGAAATTTCGAGGGTAAAAGGAGCGCTGAAAAAAGCGATACGCAAGCAACCTGTCTTAATCAGGTATTCTACCGCAGAGAAAGCCCCTGTATAGTCGTCAATAATCACACGATCAGTATTAATACCCGTACAAATACGGTCAAAAAACACCAAAGGAGTATTATCATCCATCAATTCCTGAAAATGCTCGTAACTACTTGTTTCTTTGGAGATAGAGGCAATAACACCCGATACACGTGCCGTAATAAAAGAGGAAATCATGCGGACTTCTTTTTCGTAGTTTTCGCTCGTTTGGCATACCAATACATTGTATCCCTTGCCGTTGGCAACATCTTCGATACCAGATAGTACGGTAGAAAAAAAATGGTGTACCATTTCGGGTACAACTACACCTATTATATTAGAATGTTGTTTCTTTAAACTCAATGCAACAGCATTCGGTTTGTAGTGATTGGTTTTTGCATACTCTTGCACCAGGATAGTGGTAGCCTTGCTAATGTCTGGATGATTTTGCAATGCTCGCGACACAGTAGATGCCGATACGCCTAATGCGCGTGCTATGTCTTTAATCGTAATTTGAGCTCTCATCCAATGTGTATTATTTTCAAGGTTGTACCTATTGCAATCATACCCAAGAACAATAGGCAGAAATACAACCCCCAAAATTACATTAATTTTTGATATTTCCAAAAAAAAACGTTTTTTTACACATATAAATGCTACCTTATACTGTGATTTTCTAACAAAGCATGCGTGCGATAGTCAATATATAGGCGATTTCTATTGAATTGGTACAATGCGGTTCTCCTTTTTAACATTTAAACTCTTTTTTCTACTTATTTTGCAAAAAATGCTGGGTTTTTCGTTTTGTTTCTAAAAAAAGCTGTATGTTTGTGTTTTATTTTGCGTAAATGTACGTAGAGGTTTGATTTGTATAGAATTGAATTGTGTAGGTAC
>JAGNUZ010000166.1 GCA_017986765.1 Paludibacteraceae bacterium
AGCAAGTCGCAAGTGCTCAGACAGATGCGTATGGTCTGGCATCTATTTCTATGAATGAGAATAAATCATATAGCATTGCCGTAACGCATAACGATGATATGGCATCTCCCATAGCTAATTTGTGGGTACAAGGAAATAATCGACCACAACGTTCCTCTGATACATATGACAGTGAAGTGTCTTTGTTTACCGATAGAGCTATTTATCGACCCAAACAAATAGTGTATGTAAAAGGCATTGCGTGGAAAAAATCTTCAACAGAAAGTGTCGTAGAAAAGAACAAAAAGATACAAGTACGCTTGCGTGATGCCAACTTTCAAGTTGTAGCTGAAAAGGAATACACCACTAATGAGTTTGGTTCTTTTTCTTCAGAGTTTGTATTGCCACCTACGGGCTTAACAGGTCGTTTTACCATTGAAGCAAATAGTTTTTCTCAGCAGTTTTTGGTTGAAGAATATAAACGTCCAAATTTTGAGTTAGAAATTAAGCGAACGGATAAAGAATATACCTTTGGAGATACCGTTCTCTTAAAAGGAAAAGCGCTTACGTATATGGGTTTTCCTCTACAACAAGCACAGGGAAAATACCGCATTGTGAAGCAAACATACCATTGGTTTCGCTGCTTTCCTTCTCAATATGTAGAAGAAATTGCGAGTGGTTCTATGCTTGTAAATGATAAAGGGGAGTTTGAAATAAGTTATCAGCCTAGTGCAACCCTCGATAAGAAGAATGCTTTTTATCACTATGTGGTATATGTAGATATTACCGATAAAGGAGGCGAAACACAACAGGCGAGTTCATCGTTTTCCATTGGTGAAAAAGCCATTTTTATTCAGCCAGCAATTCCTGTCATTATCCAAAAGGAAAAACTGACGTCTTTGCGTATTGACATAAATAATGTAAATGGCGAACTCTTGCAGCAATCAGGTAAGTTTAGCTTATATTCATTGCAAGAAAAGGAAGAATTTGATATCCCTGTAGATAGTTTGTCTGTACTTAAAAAAATACTTGAAGGTTCGTTTGAATCGGGAGAAGTATTTACTCTAGAGAACTTGGAAGAATTACCTTCGGGAAGGTATAAATTGGTAGCAAGTGCACTCACGTCATCGAACGAAGAAGTAGAAAATATGCATTATTTTACGCTATTTTCTGAAAATGACAAACGACCACCGTTTCCAACGTATTATTGGGTTTATACGCTAACAGACACCTGTGCTATTGGCGAAATGGCTCGTGTAATGATAAGCACATCCTCTTCTAACGCTATGCTTATGTATGAGCTGGTGAGCGAAAAAGGCTTGCATTGCAGGCGGTTTATTGAGCTAAATGGAAAAAACAAGGTAATAGAAATTCCTTTTTCACAAAAATGTGGTAGTGAGATTGAAGCACGTTTTGTTTTTGTTAAAGACGGAAACGAATTTAGGTCTAGTCATCGTATTTATCAACGCAAACCATCCCCGAAACTTACGATTCAATATACTTCTTTTAGAGATAAATTGCAACCTTCGGCACAAGAAGAATGGACTTTAAAAGTGAAAAATGCAGACAGTATTCCGCACCAATCAGAAATTCTGGTGGCAATGTATGATGCGTCTTTAGATGCTATCACGAATCATCAATGGTTTTTCAATCCAATAGCCCGCAATTATTGGTATTATTCTCCGTGGAGAAGTGTACGTTCTTACCCTCAGTCTAACTATGCAGCAGGTGTTTTCCCTTATCAGGAAGAAAAGGCATTTGAGTATCCTTTGTTGAACTTTTTCGGTTTTGAATATCCGTCGTATAATCGGTATCCCATTATGTATAGGTCAGTGGGTGGTAGTATGCAAAAAAATGCGATACAATCGGATGCCGAAGTTGAATCTGAGAGCATGGTAGCAGAAGAAGATACAGAAGTAGATAGTTCAATTACAAAGACAATACAAATTCGTCAGAATTTTGCAGAAACAGCTTTTTTCTATCCCGCAATACGCACAAATGAAAAAGGAGAGGCAAGCATTCGGTTTACGGTGCCCGAAACACTTACTAAGTGGAAAATTATGACACTCGTTCATACGCCCGATTTGAAATTCGGTCAACGTACAGATTATGTACAAACGCAAAAAGCGGTTTCGATAATTCCTACATTGCCCCGTTTTGTATACCAAAAAGACTCTATTCAGCTTACGGCAACTGTGTATAATATGTTGGATTCAGCCATGCAGGTTAGCGCAAATTGGGAGATTAAAGACGCCCTGACGGATTCTATTCTTCTAACACGTTCAGAACAAATCTATTTGCAAAATAAACAATCCTCTGTCGTTTATCTTCCTTTTTCTATTCCCCAAAAGGGAGAAATGTTGATAGTGAAAGTAAGCGTAGTAGGCACGGATTATTCCGATGGAGAACAGCACTATTTACCTGTTTTGAGTAGCAAAACGCTTGTTACAGAAACGATGCCGATGAGCATGTCAGAAGAAAAGAACTATATATTTGATTTTACAAAATTAAAAGGAAACAAATCTCCTTCGCTCGAACACAAACGTTTTGTAGTCGAATTTTCTCCCAATACAGCATGGTATGCTCTACAAGCTTTGCCTGCTATTAGCGAGCCAGATCAAGATAATGTACTATCTTGTATGTCAAGTTATTATGCCAATGTATTGGGTTCGTTTGTGGTAGATAATACGCCAGAATTTAAGAAGTGCCTGCAACAACCACGAGAAAAATCTATATCGTCGTTGTATAAAAATGAAGAATTAAAACAATTGCTTGCTGCGGAAATGCCTTGGTTGCAGTTTGCGGATGTAGAAACGGAAGATATCGCTAAACTGACTAGTTTTTTAGATAAAAATCAACGTACGTACAAGCAACAAGAATATTGGGCGAAAATTGAAAACTTGCAATTGCCTTCTGGTGGCTTTGCTTGGTTTGCAGGTATGCGTGAAAATACGATGTCAACCTTGTTTATACTAGAAAAGGTTGCAAAATTAGTGCAGGTTGGTGCGTTGGACAAGCAAATGCTTGAAAACCAACTGATAAACAAGGCAGTGTCTTACCTAGATGTGCAGATACTCGACTCATATCGCCGTTCGCAAGCAACGAAAACGGATAAGAACTCCGTCGATGTAAATACTTTGCACGCTCTGTTTGTGCGTTCTTGTTACCCTTCCATTAGTCAGTCGGACGATTTGAAAAAAGCCAA
>JAGNUZ010000167.1 GCA_017986765.1 Paludibacteraceae bacterium
AGGATTAGAAAAAACTGGATATACAGGATCTTCATCTTCTGATGGAGCTACTATAACCGATGTAGTAGAATCAGGAGCATTATTGTTATTCCAATTGCCACCATCATCACCTTCTTCATTGCTATTGCCTCCTGTCCAAAGGGTAATTTGTTCGTTTCTTAAATAAGGATAACCGTTATTAACTGCTGGATTGATATCCCATATTGTAGTAAAATTCCAACCTGTGTAGGTTGCTTTTTGTTTCATTTCCTCTGGTGTTTTACCTTGTCCCATAGTAGACACTGCAAGTCCGCTTGTAGTAGTATTCCAGAAATTATTAGAATCTAAGAAATTTCCACCAGTATTTTTTAAGCCTACCAAACCTCCATAGTTTTCAAGAGCAGAACCGATACTTACACTTGTAAGCGAATAACAATTTACCACTCTACCTTGCCAAACCTCTCCTACTAATCCGCCAATCCACGACAATGATTGATTAGGTAACATAGCAACTTGACCTTTAGCAAAGGAATTTTCAGCTAAAGAATTCCAGCCCATAGCTCCAATTAAACCTCCCACTCTAAAACGTCCATTAACGCTTCCTTCAGCATAGCACTCGCGTACTACAGCACTACTTGTTATATGACCTACCAAACCTACTACACCTAATATACCCAAAATGATAGGCACATCTAAAGGAACTTGTATTCCTGGATCTCCTGGTAATGGATCTCCTGGTAATGGATCCAACTGTGCAAACAAACTAAAAGTTGATGCTATAAAATACTAAGAGAGTATAATTGTTTTTTTCATATTTTTTATATATAAAAGAATGACAAAGATAGTGATAGAAATCTTTAAAAAGAAACATAAAAAAACTGTTCCTCTTAAAATACCATATAGCCAACCAACAACTATTTATCAGACTCTAAATATCACTCTTTAGTGGTAGCTACTTGCATAACTCCTTTTTTCTGAGCATCTTCTGGCGTTACCTCTCCATTTTCTACTTTTTGCAACACACCTGTTGGATCTTGCATACGTTGAACGGGTTGATAAATATACTCTTCGTCCTTTTTCTTCGTTTTTATATCCATAGATGCATCTTTCTCTACTGAGTTCATTTCATCTTGCATCTGTAGCATTTGGGTTGATTTTTCATCTATTTTATCTTTTTTCTTTTTGCAACCGAATGTCAAAACCATCCCTGTCTGAAGATTAAATGTAGTCATTTTATACGGAACACCTGCACCATTATAATACAAAGGAATATAGTCACTCGCCACATAGAAACTGAAAGGTGGTAATCGCAAATTGACTCCTGCCCCCAACGAACTCAAGCCTCCATTAAGCAAGGAGTATGACAAGGTAGCACCCACCCAACTAAGTGGACGAGCATTGACTGAAACGGTAACTTCACCAAATAATTGTGAATTTTCCACTATGGTTTTGGATAAAATTCCTGCACTCATTTTATCGTCTAAGAACGCATATTCAGCACCCAAATAAATTTTAGATTTCAATGCGGAGGTGTAGCCATTTTTAGCTTCTTCTACGGTATATGAGTCTTTTAATACAGTTAATAAAGAATCGGCATAATCTGCTTCCATATTATTTATATCGACCTCAATACCCTCAAATATAAAATCAACAGTGGCTTTCTGTTTATATCCGTTTTGCCACGAAATAAAACCCACATCACTAATCGCTCCCGAAAGAGTTAAGTTCTCGATAGGCTTATATACAGCACCCATATCGAAACCTAGACCTAAATTGGGTTTGAGATTCTGCAAAACAGCCATCGGATCTTCTGGCATCAAAATGTTATCAATCATTTGTTCTCCATCAACAAGCACCTCAACAGCAGGAGCAGACAATTGCATAGAGCCTTCACCCACTATACGCCAAGCATCTTGCGATACTTGCAATTCTAAGCTTGAAAAGCCCATTCGAGCATTTGCAATTCCTGATAGTAATTTCACCCGTGCTCCAACTGTCACTTGCTCATTGAGTATATAAGAATACCCGCCAGATATATCCATATATGAATTAACACCAAAACCAAGACTTCGTAGGTTAAATGTATTTACAGCATTTTCATCAGGCGTACCATACAAGGCTAGCTTTACAAAATCTTTTGGCATATATGCCGACGTTTCTTGTTTAATAGAAGCGTTGATGCTTAAATATCCTTTTTCTTTCAATTTAAACCCAAAACCGAACAAGCTCATAGAAAAATCTTGGCTCAAGTTAGTTGTATTCTTAAAAGAATTATACAGTTTGTCTCTATCTCCATATTCAGGATGCAAAGCTGTAATCATTTGCCCGTTATGCAGATAAAAAATATCGTTCAGCGATACTGAATTATTTCCTGCTGACAGCGACCAAGTAGATAATCCTGGCAATTCAACATAGACCTTGCATGCAGGTTGTATTGCAGGGTTCATATAGGCTTGATACGGCAAATAGTTCATAAAGTATAAACTATTTGGCTGTGCCACCAAATATGCAGTAGCGTTAAAGGCTACAACTAAAGCCGTAATGATATATATGTATTGTTTTTTCATGCTATGTGTTTTACGTATTATGTGTATCGGATTTGCTGCTTATCTCAAATTCGCAATAAGATTGTGTATTCAGCAATATTATCTCTTTTATTCCTGATTCAATTTTACTTTCCCTTTTACATAAAAACTGGCTTTCATTTCTAACCAATCTGATGCTTTCAATTGCACATTCTCTCCCTCAGCACCTTGCATTGTGTAGTCAAAAGCTAATCTTCTTGCCTTAGAAAGGTAGTTTTTGGCTTCAGCTTTCGACAATTGAACTACTATATTGGTATTTGGTTGAGGTCTAAGCACTGTACCATCTGGTTTTACTTGTGCAGGCTGAATGCTGTATTCCTTACGTAGAGGTACATTTTCAAATTTCACTTCTTGTCCGTTTGCGTCTAAGAAATAAAGTAGAACCTCTGCTCCAATAGGCAAGGCATTTTTATACTCTAGCTTAATTTCAGCAGCAACATCTGTCGCGTCATCATCTAAGTCAATCTGGTCTCCTAAACAAAAATCGATTGTATCTTTCAAACCAATAAAGAAATTCTTATTCGGCGTATCATTGCCATCAAAATTAAGTTGCAGTTTGGCTTTTATGTATAGCGACATCTGACTATCATCGAAGAAATAATGTACAGGAGTAGCTGG
>JAGNUZ010000168.1 GCA_017986765.1 Paludibacteraceae bacterium
ATAATCAGTGTTGCAGGAATATTTTTTATACTACCCAATGCACTTACATTTTTCTTGATGCTTACTACCTATATCGTTATTCAAATTCAGATAAGATTAGAAGAAGAGTTTTTGGAAAAACAACACGGAGAACAATATTTAATTTATAAAAAAACAACTAAAAGACTACTCTAATGGAACACAAACATAAATACGATGCACAAGGCAAACAGCTTTGCTGCACACCACAAGAAGAAAAAATATATACCGATGCCAATGCTAAAAAATTATTAGAAAAGCATCACGACAATGACGGTCACAACCACGAACACAGTGATGATGACGGTCACAACCACGGAAGTACCGATAAATCTACCATTCAAATGTTTTTACCTGCCATTATCAGTTTTGTTTTACTGATGATTGCTATTGCATTTGATAATTGGTTTCCTCAATCCTGGTTCACAGGTTGGGTAAGGATTGTTTGGTACATTGTTGCTTATGCTCCGGTTGGTTTTCCTGTTATTAAAGAAGCATTTGAAAGCATCCGCAAAAGCGATGTATTTTCAGAATTTTTATTGATGAGCATTGCCACTATCGGAGCTTTCGCCATTGGCGAATATCCGGAAGGAGTTGCCGTAATGTTGTTTTATGCGGTTGGCGAAGTGTTTCAAACTTTGGCGGTTACAAGAGCCAAAGCCAATATCAAAACCTTGCTCGACCAAAGACCCGATGAAGTAACGATTTTAGAAAATAACCAACCTAAAACTGTAAAAGCAGAAACCGTCAACATCGGCAATATCATTCAATTAAAACCCGGAGAAAAATTAGGATTGGATGGCGAATTGTTATCCGAAACTGCATCATTCAATACCGCCGCATTGACTGGAGAAAGCAAGCCAGACACCAAAACCAAAGGCGAAACTGTTTTAGCAGGAATGATAAATTTAAAGACCGTTGCACAGGTAAAAGTAACCACAGCATATACCGATAGCAAGCTCTCAAAGATTTTGGAATTGGTACAAAACGCTACTGCTCAAAAAGCACCAACAGAATTATTCATTCGAAAATTTGCAAAAATTTACACACCAATTGTGGTGTTATTGGCAGTGCTTATTACTGTAGTTCCTTACTTTTTTGTTGATGATTACTTGTTCAGTCAATGGCTATACAGAGCATTGGTTTTCCTTGTTATTTCTTGTCCTTGTGCTTTGGTTATAAGTATTCCTTTAGGATATTTTGGTGGAATTGGTGCCGCTTCTAAAAATGGAATTTTATTTAAAGGAAGCAATTTCTTAGACGCCATCGCTAATATCCAAAATGTAGTGATGGATAAAACAGGAACAATGACAGAAGGCGTTTTCAAAGTGCAAGAAGTAATATTAAAATCAGAATTTAGTAAAGACGAAATCTTGAAAATGGTCAACGCTTTGGAAAGTCAAAGCACGCATCCAGTTGCTACCGCAATCCATCAATATGTCGGCGAAATAGACCATTCTATAAAATTAGAAAATGTAGAAGAAATTGCGGGTCACGGATTAAAAGCTATCGTTAACGGAAAAGAGTTATTGGTAGGAAACTTTAAACTGATGGATAAATTTAATATTGTTTATGATTTAGACCCAAGTACAATTGTTTACACCCTAATCGCCATTGCTTATGATGGAAAATTTGCAGGCTACATTACCATTGCCGACAGCATCAAAGAAGATGCACAGATTACGATTGACAAACTAAAAACATTAGGCGTAAAAACTACAATGTTGAGTGGAGATAAAAGCACCGTGGTAAAATTTGTTGCTGATAAATTGGGAATTAATAATGCCTTCGGCGACTTGTTGCCAGAAGACAAAGTAAATAAAGTAAAAGAAATAAAAACCAAAAACGAAACCGTAGCATTTGTTGGCGATGGAGTGAATGATGCGCCTGTAGTAGCTTTGAGCGACGTAGGTATGGCAATGGGCGGTTTAGGAAGTGATGCCACTATTGAAACTGCCGATGTAGTAATCCAAGATGACAAGCCGAGTAAAATTCCGATGGCAATCAATATTGGTAAACAAACCAAGAAAATAGTGTGGCAAAACATCACATTGGCGTTTGTAGTAAAAGGTGTCGTATTAGTACTGGGCGCAGGTGGATTAGCTACAATGTGGGAAGCCGTTTTCGCAGATGTGGGAGTTGCATTATTGGCAATATTAAATGCGGTAAGGATACAGCGGATGAAATTTTAAGATTAGGTCATCCTAATGATGAATAAAACAGACAATGCGTAAGAAAGGCAAAAGTTATCAAAAAGTACCTCCGTACAAAAGATACGGAGCTTCTAAACCCTCAAATGTCAATTTGTCGAAGAAGAAGAAAAGACCTTCGCTCTTTATGATACTTTTTGGGATATTTTTAGCTCTGTGTCTTTTTGCTTTGATATACATAAAAATTAGACACTATTATATCTATCACTATCACTAAAAGTGGACTTATTAGTTCTGTATCCAGCAAAAACCAAAGTTCCAAAAGAGAAGCCCGAAAATGCAAATTTCTTTCCAATATGACAGTATTTGGGCTTCTCTATTATTGTTTAAAAAATAGATTTAAGATAACGGATGGATAAATTTTATAACCAAACACTGATTAAACTGGAAAGCGAAATCAAAGAATTGGAGATTGAAACAGACTGTTCGATAGAACGCATTGAAGCAGTTATAAACTTATCATCAAATGTCTGTCTGACGTAAAACATTATGTCTTAAAAAGGGGATTTAAGAATGTTGATGAAGAAATTCGCTTTTTCAAATATCAGAAGCCAATTATCGTTTCAAAGCTCATCTACTACAATGCCATCTATAAAATCGAAACGAGAAGACCGTATGGAAATAAGCGTACCAAGAAATATTTTGTCAAAGAACTGAAAAAGCTAAAAAGGTTCTTTGACAATAACCTTGATTTTTACAAATATTACCGGAGCAATAATTCTTTCGTTGACGAGAAGTTTTTTGTACGGGGGAAGCACGATATAAGACTGTGGTTAGACACTTTTTATTTCGAGGCAGACCATCGCTTTTCTACTTCGCACGATTACAAGGTTGCCAAGATAATTGCCAATGACCTGATACAGGTATATTTGGAAGACAGGTTAAACAACGTCAATGTTAAAAAGGTTTCAAACAATTCGTTGAAATGGAC
>JAGNUZ010000045.1 GCA_017986765.1 Paludibacteraceae bacterium
ATATTGGGTATTAGTTATGGGGCACAATTTATAGCACAACAATCAGGTGGTACAGTACAATCAGCAAATAGTAGAGAATACGGTAGAGCCTCCTTTACGTCATGCCAATCGAATGACGCCTTGCTAAAAGGGATCATTGCCAAATCGCAGGTGTGGATGTCACACGGAGATACCATTACAGATATTCCTTCTAATTTTTCTGTTATAGCTAGTACCGACAATGTGAAAATTGCTGCTTATAAAGTAGAAAACGAACCTACCTGGGGCGTTCAGTTTCACCCAGAGGTGTACCATACAACGGACGGAAGTTTGTTACTCGATAATTTTTTAAATATATGTGGTTGTCAAAAAAACTGGTCAGCGGCCTCTTTTATCGAAAGTACAGTAGCAGAATTAAAAGCCCAATTAGGCAACGATAAAGTAGTGCTTGGCTTGTCGGGCGGAGTAGATAGTTCCGTAGCAGCAGTACTTTTGAATAAGGCTATTGGCGAAAATCTAACCTGTATTTTTGTTGATCACGGATTACTCCGTAAGAATGAATATGAAAATGTATTGCGCGATTACGAACACTTAGGCCTCAATGTAATAGGTGTAAATGTAAAAGATCGTTTTTATGATAAATTAGCTGGCGTAACCGATCCAGAGAAAAAACGCAAGATTATTGGCAGTGAATTTATTGAAGTGTTCGATGTAGAAGCACATAAAATTCAAGGAGTAAAATGGTTAGCACAAGGCACTATTTACCCCGATTGCATCGAGTCGCTTTCTATCACGGGCACGGTTATTAAATCACACCACAATGTAGGTGGTTTGCCCGAAAAAATGAAACTCAAATTGTGCGAACCTTTACGCTTGTTGTTTAAAGATGAGGTGCGTAGAGTGGGCAATGAATTGGGTATGATGCCCCATTTAATTAAAAGACATCCATTCCCGGGTCCTGGATTGGCGGTACGTATTCTAGGCGATATTACGCCTGATAAAGTACGTATTTTACAAGAAGCAGACGATATTTATATACAGGGATTGCGTGATTGGAACCTATACGACCAAGTGTGGCAAGCAGGTGTTATCTTATTACCTGTACAATCTGTAGGCGTAATGGGTGATGAGCGTACATACGAAAATGCGGTAGCCTTGCGTGCTGTAACATCTACCGATGCGATGACAGCCGATTGGTCTCATTTGCCGTATGAATTTTTAGGCAAAATGTCGAACGAAATCATAAATAAAGTAAAAGGGGTAAACAGAGTAGTGTATGATATTAGCTCCAAACCACCAGCAACGATTGAATGGGAATAATATAAGTTTAAAAAAAATTAAAAAAAGAACACATCTTTATAATTTTGCATAGCTTTGCATTATTAAAAAATTATATCACTAAAAATTTATAGTATGAAATCAAAATTATTTATCGTCGGAGTTCTCGTTAATTTATTGATTGGAGTTACTGGCATTGCATTCGCTCAACAAGAGTCAGTGTCGTCTTTTCCAGCAGGAACTGTAGCTGGTCTAAATTTTGAAAAAACAACCCATGATTTTGGCACATTTAATGAGGTAGATGGTCGTGTAGAAACGGTATTTGTATTTCAAAATACGAGCAAAGAAAATTTAGTAGTAAGTAGAGTACAAGCTTCTTGCGGTTGTACTACCCCTGATTGGTCGAAAGAACCTATCGCACCAGGTAAAAAAGGATTTGTAAAAGTATCTTATAATCCAGCTGGTCGTCCAGGGAACTTCAATAAGAGTGCTACTGTAAGTACGAATTTGGGTTCTCAAGTATTATATATAAAAGGCCAGGTAGTGCCGGTAGCGAAACCCGCCAAATAACTAATAAACAACTCTTTTTTATGTTAACCCACATTGAAATCAGTGTGGGTTTTTCATTTATTTATGTACCTTTGTTTATCTGTTCTTAGTATAAAAATATGACAATTAAATATTCACTCGTACTCGTTTCTCTAGCCTTTGCACTACATTTGCAAGCGCTTACTTTTCAGGCTACAACACATAAGTTTGGCGTCATACAAGAAGAAGATGGCGAGGTGTCTACCGTATTTACATTTACCAATACAGGCACGCAACCCATTTCTATTGCAAGTGTGTATCCCGCATGTGGCTGTAGTGCTACCCGATGGGAACCCGAGAATGTGCGTGTTGGCGAGAAAGGACGTATTTATGTTACATTCGACCCAACGGAAAGACCTGGAACTTTTGATAAAGATATTTTTGTGTATAGCAATGATGCTACCGTAAAACTATCTATACAAGGTACGGTTGTGCCGAGCAAGCAAACTATCATCAAATTATATCCGTATGTATTTCAGTCTCTGCGGTCGGACAAAAACACCCTTGATTTTGGAACGCTATTGCACACGCAATCTACTACACAGTATATGACGTTTTTTAATGATTCAGAAGAGAGCGTTACGCTTAGCTTTTTGCATTTACCATCGTTTATTCGTACGCAAGAAGAATCCTATGAACTCTTGCCGTCTCAGGCACGCATCGTTCCTATCAACATTGTGCCATTGGACGAAGATGTATGGAGTATAGTATCCGAAAAGCTGGTCGTGGTAGAGAATGAAAAGCCAAGCGACGCCGTGCTTCTTCGTGCTATAATAGAAGAAGATTTTTCGGTCTTATCACCCAAAGAGCGTAATCGAATGCCCAAAGCGGTATTGTCTGCACAAAAGATAGCGTTTGGACAAGTGAAACAGCCTAAAGTGGTATCAGAAACCGTAACCTTAAAGAACGAAGGTAAACGCAAGCTATATATACGAAATGTAATGGTATCAGACAATGCCTTGTCTGTTACATCCCCAAAGAAAAAACTCTCTCGCAATGCGAAAGTGAAAATCAAGCTCACCTTGCAATCAGAAAAAACATTAGGAGAAAGAGATATTACTGTACAGATTATTACCAACGACCCCGTTAATCCAGTACAAAATATAAGCGTTATGTCGAACGTATCCAAATAAGAAACATAGATGGAACACCTAGAAAATAATGATAAATATGCAGGATTGCTTGTGAATAAAGGCATCGCTAAGCCTCCTATTGTGAACCCGAACTTAGCTGAGTCGAAGAAAAAACGGAGGATTTTTACTGTTGATGATTATGTAGAAGGCATTTTGAAAGGAAACAGAACGGTTTTAAGCCAAGCTGTTACCTTGGTCGAAAGTGCCAAACCAGAGCATTATGCAATGGCTCAAGAAGTGATAGATAAATGCTTACCCTTTGCGGGAAAATCTGTTCGCATAGGCATTACGGGTGTGCCAGGTTCAGGCAAAAGTACGTTTATCGAAGCTTTAGGGATGCACGTGGTACAGCAACAAAAGAAATTAGCTGTACTCGCCATAGACCCAAGCAGTCAGCGTACCAAAGGGAGTATATTGGGCGACAAAACACGTATGGAAGATTTGTCCGTACACGAAAATGCATTTATTCGTCCTTCCCCTTCAGCGGGTTCGTTGGGTGGTGTAGCACGAAAAACACGAGAAACCATTATTTTGTGCGAAGCAGCAGGTTTCGATACTATTTTTGTTGAAACAGTTGGGGTAGGACAATCGGAAATAGCCGTGCATTCAATGGTTGATTTCTTTTTGCTTTTGCAAATTACAGGTGCAGGTGATGAGTTGCAAGGTATCAAAAGAGGCATTATGGAAATGGCTGATGGTATTGTTATCAACAAAGCTGATGGAGTAAATATTGACAAGGCAGAAATAGCAAAAACGCAATACAAAACAGCTCTTTCGTTGTTTCCGATGCACGAATCTGGTTGGAAACCACAGGTGTTAACCTGTTCTGCTTTTTACAAATTAAATATTGATGCTGCGTGGAATATGTTGTTGGAGTATGTTGCGTTTACGCAGGATGCCAATTTTTTTGAAATAAAAAGACGCCAACAAGCTACGTATTGGATGTACGAAAGCATTAATCAAGAACTAAAAACGAGTTTTTACATGCATCCCCAAATTAAATCGTTGCTGAAAGAAATGGAAGCAAAAGTCATTGCTGGCGAAATTAGTTCCTTTATAGCCGCTAGGCGTTTATTAGATTCTTATAAAAACCAATAAAAGTAGCCGTCTTGCCAATGAAGCATTTTTTACTATATGCCTTGTGTGTATGTGCCTTGCTGTCTTGTTCGCAATTATTGCAGAAGACCGAAACAGTGGAGGTGTATGGTGCTATTTCTGACGACAGGTTCGATACGCTTTTTGTCTATCAACAATTAGCAGATAAAACTTGGTCGATAGTAGATACTGTACAGGTACTTGATAGTGCATTTCTATATCGTGCCGATTTACATGCAGAGAATCAGTTGGTATTGTTTCAGTTAGGTGATAAAAAACCCATTCCGATATGCTTGGAAGATGGTAGAATTGATATCAGTATTCCAGCAAATAATGTACATGATGCAGTGATTACGGGTTCGTCAGTGCACGACGAATACATGGCTTTTCAAGATAGTATAGCCTCTATTTTACACACGCAATTGAGATACTATAAAACGGCAATTGTGGCAAATAGTGATGGGGATAAAGAAAAATCAGCTCGTTACTATCAGCAGTTTGCTGACAGTAAAAAGGATATTTACTTATTTTTGTATAAAAAGAAAGGAACAAATATGCCATCTGCTCCTTTTCTGTACCTTGTAGAAATGTACAAATCGTATCTAACAGATACTCAATACACTTCTCTTATTCCATAAAAATCAACTTACTCTTTTACTGCAGAACCTTCTACGGCTATTTGACGTTTGAAGGTTTCTCCCAGTGACATCAGTGTTTCGGTACTTGCGATACCTTTGATGCTTTGCAATCTATCGTGAATTATGTTCAAAAAATCACTGTTATTGCGGGCATATATTTTAATAAACATGGCATATTTTCCTGTGGTGTAATGACATTCCACTACTTCAGGTATTTTTAATAGCTCAGCTACTACTTCTTTAAAGAAATTAGCATCTTTCAAGAAAATACCCATATAAGCACAGGTATTGTAGCCAATTTTTACTGGGTCGATAATAAATTCAGATCCTTTAATTACGCCTACTGAAATTAATTTCTGAACACGTTGGTGGATGGCAGCACCCGAAACATTACACTCACGTGCGACTTCTAAAAAAGGAGTGCGTGCATTTTTGGAGATTAATTGTAAGATTTTTTCGTCTAAACTGTCTAATTGATAGTGTGCCATGTCTATATTGCTTTTAAATTGTATGCAAAAATACTGATTTTATTTAATATTTTTCTTTTTATTCTTAGTTATTAGCGTTAAAATTTTATAAACCAACAGTTTACTGTGCGAATATTCTTCTTTCGATTTGTTACCTACCTTGTTTTTTCTTAAAAACTATCAAAAGCAGATTATTTTTCTACGAATGTGTATTGTATTTTACTAAATGATGTATCTTTGTGTTCTACAATACTGTTATAAAGCATTAATTATATGGCAAATAGACGTGCGAAAGATATTAAACCCATCCAAGAGACGGCTGATATATGGAAGCTCTTAACGGCTGAACAGGCTCGCTTTCTTCAAGATAATATAGAAGTTATTGTTGCTAAAAAGAACGAACGTGTGTATTCTGAGAAGGATATTCCCTCTCATTTGTTTTCCATGGTTAGTGGCAAGGTAAAAGTATATAAAGCGGGTGTTGGTGGACGCAATCAGATAGTACGTGTAATAAAACCCAACGAGGTGTTTGGGTATCGGGCTATGTTTGCACACGAAGAGTATGTAACGTCTGCTACGGCTATCGAACCCTGTGTTATCTATGCCATTCCGGAGGAGGTTATCGTTTCCTTGATTAAATTAAACCCTGAATTAGCATTTGCTTTTATTCAATTTTTATCTGTTGATTTGGGTATTTCTGATGCAAGAACGGTAACGCTTACGCAAAAACACATACGCGGACGCTTGGCTGAATCATTGCTTTTTTTAAAAGACAACTATGGTTTGGAGTCTGATGGAGCTACTATTTCCATTTATCTGTCTAGAGAAGATTTAGCAAGTTTATCGAACATGACCACCTCCAATGCTATACGTACATTGTCGCTATTTGCCAATGAGGGCGTAATAGAAATTGATGGACGGAAAATAAAGATATTAGACGAGGACACTCTGTTTAAAACTAGTAAATTTGGCTGATAACCCGCTTTGTTATTGCTTCTTAAGGGTAAATAAAAACTCTAATCCTCCGGTCTCGTGTGGTTTAGCAGAAACTCTACCTTGATGGAAAGCTATGGCATTTTTTACTATCGCTAATCCCAGTCCTGTGCCGCCCATCTTGCGAGAACGCCCTTTGTCTATTCTATAAAAGCGGTCAAAAATACGGTTGAGGTGATTCTCTGATACACCGCCTCCAGTATCAGCGTAAGAAAAATAATAAAAATCTTTGTCTGTGCGATAGCAGTTAATAATGATGCTAATATTATCTCCAGCATAATGCAGGCTGTTGTCTATAAAATTTCTAAACACAGAATAAAGCAGTGAATAGTTGCCCATAATTGCCATGTTCGGTTTCAAAAAGACTTCCAAGTGTATGTTTTTCTCCTCTATTTCGAGCGATACGTCTTGCAATACACCTTCAATGATATCATTTAATACAAGAGCTTCTTTTTCAACGGTGTACGATCCTTCGTCTAATGTATTGAGCAAAGAAATATCTCGAAGTAAATAACTAAGTCGAATAGCTTGAGCATGGCACCGCTTGATAAAGAAATCTTTCTTTTCTTGTTCCATGTCAGGGTTTTCTATCAAAGTTTCCATAAATCCTTGAATGCTACTTACAGGCGTTTTTAGCTCGTGCGAAATATTTTGAGTAAGTTGTTTTTTTATAAAATTGTGTTGTATTTGTTTACTGATATCATTGATGGAAATTTCAAATGTTTTGTCCTGAAATATAATACAACGAACTAATAGTGTGTAGTCATTCTTCTCAATCTCTACAATTTTATCTTTTACTTCGTTTGATTTGTTCTTGTTGTATTGATTGTCGTTCAAAAAACTCGTAATAGGCGAAAACTCAGCCAAGGAAAAAATACTATCAGAAGTGCTAATTTTTTTGTTTGAAATGAGGTTGATATATTGAATGAAAATCTCGTTTGCCAAAATTTCTTTGCGCTCAAACGTATAGATAGCAAGTCCCTCTTGCGATATTTGCAGGTGTTTGAACAGCTTCTCTTTTTCTAAAGATAAGGCATCTTTGGTGGTAGATAAATTTTTATATGTATTAACAATGAATGAGGATATTTCTTTAAATTCTTGGCTAAAAAAGAGCAGATCATCCTCAGTCTCTTCTTTGTTTTCTATTTTAATAATTAATTTTTTTAGGTTTTTTACCGTATTTAATAATTTATTGCTTACTAAATAAAAAGCCATACTTGCTAAGCTTAATACAAACAACATGAAGAAAGAGGCAGTAAAATTGCGGATATTCCACACATCGCTTGTTATATAATGGTATGGAATAGAGGCAAGTACGGTTTGTTCTCCATACTTCTTGCCAAAATAGAAATACGATTTTTTTGATTGCTCTTGGCGTACAATGAGCGTATTTTCGTTTGTGGCTTTTTCATTGAATACGGCAAGAGCGGCTTTTGATACTTCACACATAAGAGAGTCAGTTACCGTTGTAGTAGCATACACACTCTTGCCTACAGAGTCGAATACTGCAATATATACATCTTTATTTTGTAATTCAGAGACAAAAGCGTCGGGTATCTTTATGTCTGTGGAAGTTTGGATATTGAGCTCGATTATATCGGTATAAAACTGCAAAGTTTGCGTATATCGCTCCTTTACCATGTGCTTTTCGTATTGCAGATTAATTATAAATATGATACCTGCAAAGAAGAGGAAAATGGCTAAAAATGAGAAAATCAGTTTTTTAAATAAAATCATAACCGTAGTAGCTTTCTAATTAGACGTTTCAAAACAATATCCGTAGCCTAATCTAGTAACTACATTCTTATCATAAGGTTCAATCTTTTTGCGTAAGCGGGTAATGTTTACATCAATGGTTCTGTCTGTAACAGGCGCATCATTCCAAATCTGACCTAAAATATCTTCGCGAGAGAACACATTATTGGGTTGGCTCATCAGTAAACTTAACATTTCAAATTCCTTTTTCGTTAAGCTGATTTCTTTTTTGTCAATAAGGGTGGTTTTGGTTGTTAGGTTGAGGAGCAATTGTTCAAACCGCAATATTTTATCTTTCGACATGGGAGCACCGTCTTTTTGTTCAGAGGTGCGTTTCAATAGTACGCGTACTCTTGCCAATACTTCTTTGATGGAATATGGTTTTGTGATATAGTCGTCTGCCCCAATATTGAACCCTGTAAGAGTGTCGTTTTCAGTATCTTTAGCCGTTACAAAGATGATGGGTATATGTGCTGTTTCGTCATCTTTCTTTAATAACGCGCCAAGTTTGAACCCAGACATTTCACCCATCATAACGTCTAGCAAGAATAAGCTGTATTCCGACAGATTCTTCTTTAGTGCTTCTTCGGCAGAATAGGCAATATCTACCAAGTAACCATCTTTTTCGAGGTTGTACTGTAAAATATCGCACAAATCTTCTTCGTCATCAACTACTAAAATTTTATATGTACTCATAATCTAGGGGTTTTTTTACAAAGATATTTATTTTATTGGTATTATATTACTATCGCAAACTATAATTTGAACATGTCGCGATATTCTATTGATTTATTTAATTTTGGTTTTTATTTTTTACCGTATTGTAATATCTCGTATTTTGTGCCTCAAAAATGATAGTTGTAAATGATTATACCGTATTTTTGTATTTGTAAAATATACATGTATTATGAGTGCCAAATATAAATTAGGTTTAGTTTTAAGTGGAGGAGGGGCGAAAGGTTTTGCTCATTTGGGGGTGATTAAAGCTATTGAAGAAAAGGGTTTGAAGCCAGATATCATTTCGGGTGTGAGCTCGGGAGCATTAATGGGTCTGCTGTATGCTGATGGAAAAAGTGTAGAGGAAATAATGAAGTTCTTTGAAAAGGCATCGCTTTTTGAAGCTATAACGGCCTCTTTACCCCGATTAGGATTGATGAATCCTTCTAAATTTAAAAAACAATTGCGTTCTTTTTTGTCTGCGAAATCGTTTGAAGAGTTGAAAACACCCTTCGTCGTCAATGCAACAAATATTACCGATGGTAAAATGACGATTTTCCGTTCGGGTGAGTTTCTGGTAGAAGCTGTTATTGGCTCGTCTAGTATGCCTATGTTATTTGCTCCACAAGAAATTGAAGGCAAGCAGTACCTTGATGGAGGCGTTTTTTGCAACATGCCTGTTTCTCCTATTCGTGCCGAATGCGATTATATAATCGGCGTACACGTTAATCCGATTTGCGAAGAAACGAAAGCAGATAGTATCTTGGAAATAGGAGTCCGAGTGTTGCATTATGCCATACAATCAAGTACTGTGAGCGAAAAGAAATTGTGCGATTTGGTGATTGATGTGAAAGAGGTGAAAAAATACGGTATGTTTGATTTGAACAAAAAACAAGAGATTTTTGATTACGGATACACCATAGCTAAAGAAATGCTAGAGAATTTTGTAATGGAGTAATCCTTATACCTTATATACATGCATATAAAGTGCTGCTTGTATTTCTGCAAATTGCTTTTCTACCAATATATTAGGATAACTCATAATGT
>JAGNUZ010000046.1 GCA_017986765.1 Paludibacteraceae bacterium
AGCTACTCTCTATGTCGTATGAAGAAAAGCAGGCTATGGGTTTAGAGGGACGCAAAATGGTTGAAGAAAAATTTGATGTAAATAATGTGATTCATTTATATTTAAAAACAATAGAGAATGTTGGTAGGGTCTCTTAGATTTTTTGTCCTGTTATGTAGTTTTTTATGGGTTCTATTTTTTCCCATGGTCATATGATGAAATATCTGGGAGTTGACTTATTTTCATACTGCAACAGCAGGTTCAGTAAATGTTCATTCTATGTCAGCAAACTTCCAATTTACGCTTCAGGCTAGTTGGGTAGATATTACCTGTACATTCGGCTATTTTGTAGGCAATGCGATGGAGTACGCAATGAATGAACCTGACATTGATGCATCGTGTATATATTGAAACTCGTCTTTGTTAAACATTGTCTGCGAGATGGTATCCCAAGTGGTGATGTATGATTTATTAAGTTGTATTGTTGTCTCAGACAGATAACCTATACAGGAAGCTTATTCTTTATCTTCTGGGTCATATATGCTGAAATTAGTGTATCCAGATAGAATTTCTACTCAAAAGATAATGGTCTCAAGTCGTTTTTGATAAATATAAATAGTAAATGATATCATTTAGCAAAAAAAAATGCCCTGTCTCTTGCTTTTTTTAATTTTATATGTAACTTTGCAACATAATTAGAAACAATAATGAGAACGCTTACATTTACATACTTTTACTTTTATTTTTACTTTAGCAAAAAGTAAACAGGGTTTGGTATGAAAAATGTGTAGTAAAAACATAATAATAAGAATAAAAATCCTGTCAAATATTGATGGGATTTTTTAGTTTTAATATAGTATTCACACAATAAAGAATAAAGTAAATGAAAACAGTTGCCATTCAAGGTGTAGCAGGTTCTTTTCACGATATTGCAGCACGCAATTATTTTGAAGGAGAAGAAATTCAACTGGTACCTTGTGATTCGTTTAAGGAGCTATTCTCGGTCATCAAAAAAGACAATTCTATTATCGGTGTTGTTGCCATAGAAAATACGATTGCTGGGAGTTTGTTGCCCAACCATACTTTATTAAAAGAAAGTGGTTTTAAAATCGTAGGGGAATATAAATTACGCATAGAGCACCACTTAGTGGCTATGCCAGGACAACAAATAAAGGATATCGACAAAGCATACTCGCACCCGATAGCACTGATGCAATGCGAAGATTATTTAGCGGAACATCCTCATTTAGAGCCAATAGAAAGCGAAGATACAGCGGGTAGTGCTAAACTCATTTCAGAGAAAAAGATAATGGGTAGGGCTGCTATTTGTAGTCGCTTAGCTGCTGAAATATACGGGTTGGAAATTCTGGCAGAAGGCATTGAAACCAACAAACGCAATTATACCCGTTTCTTAATTATTGCAGACTCGTGGATGGCTGATGAATTGCAGTTGAATACTAAATCGGATAAAGCCTCTTTGGTTTTTTCCTTACCACATGAAGAGGGTAGTTTGGCTAAAGTATTGTCTATTTTGTCGTATTACCGTGTCAATTTAACAAAAATTCAATCCTTACCTATTCTTGGTCGGGAGTGGGAATATATGTTCTATATTAATTTGACGTTTGATACCTATATGCGTTACCGTCAGGCAATAGACGCAATTCGTCCATTTACCAAAGACTTACAAATATTAGGAGAATATAAAGAATTTAACCATAAAAGTATCGTATGAATATTCAACCCGCACATAGACTAAAGGAGGTTTCTGAGTACTATTTCTCGCGCAAATTAAAAGAGATAGCACAACTAAATTCAGAGGGTGAAAATATTATTAGCTTGGGGATTGGTAGTCCAGATATGCCTCCGTCGGAAGCAACTATCAAGGCATTGTCTCAAGTAGCAGAACAGCCCAACGCACATGGCTATCAACCGACAACGGGTATTCCGGAATTGCGAAATGCCTTTGCAAAATGGTACAAACGTTGGTACAATGTAGAACTGAATGGTGCTACAGAAATACAGCCTTTAATAGGTTCTAAAGAGGGTATTTTGCATGTAACCTTAGCATTTGTCAATCCTGGCGAAAAGGTTTTGGTGCCAAATCCTGGTTATCCAACCTACACTTCGCTTAGCAAATTGCTTGGCGCAGAAGTGGTTCAATACGATTTAGACGAGAAAAATGGATGGGCGCCAGATTTTGAGGTATTGGAAAAGATGGATTTATCCGATGTGAAACTCATGTGGACAAATTACCCAAACATGCCGACAGGAGCGAATGCAAGTGTCGAATTGTACGAGAAAATAGTTCATTTTGCAAAAAAACACGGCATTGTGGTTGTCAACGATAACCCATATAGTTTTATTTTAAATAAAAATCCCCTTAGTATTTTTCAAATTGAAGGAGCGAAAGAATGTTGTATAGAGTTTAACTCATTGAGCAAGAGTCATAATATGCCAGGATGGCGTATTGGAGTGATTGCGGCCAATCCGCAATTTATTGAATGGATAGTGAAGGTGAAAAGTAACATTGATTCGGGAACGTTTCGTGCTATACAATTGGCAGCTGTAGAGGCATTGAATAATGATAATGAATGGCATCAAAAGATGAATATCGACCTCTATCAATCTCGAAGAGAGGTAGCAGGGGAAATAATGAATGCCTTGGAATGCGAATATGATAATAAGCAGGTAGGTATGTTTTTGTGGGGAAAAATTCCCGTATCAGCCGATTCTGCTGAAGATATTACCGAAGAAGTGTTGCACAAAGCGCGTGTTTTTATCACGCCAGGTTTTATATTCGGAAGCAATGGCGAACGCTTTGTCCGCATTTCTTTGTGTGCTACACAAGCGATGTTAGAAGAGGCTTTGCAACGCATTATGTCAATGAAAAAATAAAAAAGAATTAATATAACTATAATAAAAAAGAAGATTATGAACGATTTAGAATCGATATTATTACCAGGAGTGGAGGCAAAACGCCCCATCTTAATTGCTGGTCCGTGTAGTGCTGAAACAGAAGAGCAAGTAATGGATACAGCCAAACAATTGGCTAAAAATGGTGTTCAAATATACCGTGCAGGCATCTGGAAACCTCGTACTAAACCTGGTGGTTTCGAGGGTGTGGGCGAAATAGGCTTACCTTGGTTACAGGCGGTAAAAGAAGAAACAGGAATGTATGTCGCCACCGAAGTAGCGACAGCTAAACACGTAGAAGCTGCGCTTAAATCAGGTATTGATATGCTGTGGGTAGGTGCTCGTACTTCTGCTAATCCTTTTGCTGTACAAGAAATTGCAGATGCTCTTAAAGGGGTCGATTTACCAGTTTTAATCAAAAACCCAGTGAATCCAGACCTAGATTTATGGATTGGTGCAGTGGAACGTATCTACAATGCAGGCATTCGCAAATTGGGCGTTATCCATCGTGGATTTAGCTCATATGATAAAAAAATATACCGCAACTTGCCTCAATGGCATATTCCTATCGAATTGCACCGTCGTTTACCTAATTTGCCTATTATCTGCGATCCAAGTCATATTGGAGGTCGTCGAGAACTGATTGCTTCTCTTAGTCAGCAAGCCATGGATTTGAGTTTTGATGGTTTAATTATTGAGTCGCATACTTGTCCAGATAAGGCTTGGAGTGATGCATCGCAACAAATTACGCCCGATATTTTGCAATTTATTATTAATAAATTAGTGATTCGCGAGGGTGTGCAAACAACAGAAAATTTAGCTGATTTGCGTTTGCAAATAGATTCTATCGACAATGATTTGTTGGAAATGTTATCGAAACGCATGCGTATTTCCCGCGAAATTGGTACGTATAAAAAAGAACACAATATGCCTGTATTGCAAGCAACTCGTTACGATGAGATTATGCAAAAACGTGTTATTTTAGGCGAATCAATGGGTATGTCTCCCGGATTTGTAACACAGATTTTAGAGTCTATTCATGAAGAATCTGTACGTCAGCAAATAGAAATTTTAGGCGCATAAATAAGTGTTTTTCTCAATAAATTAAGTAGATGAAAATATTGATATTAGGAGCAGGAAAAATGGGTGTCTTCTTGTGCGACGTACTTTGTACACAACACGAGGTCGCTCTTTATGACACAAATCCTAAAAATTTACGTTTTGTATTCAATACCTATCGAATGACGAAATATGATGAAATTCAGGAGTTCGCTCCTGAATTAGTCATTAACGCAGTTACACTGAAGCACACTATAGCTGCATTTGAGGCAGTGATTCCTTATTTGCCAACTACGTGTATTTTGTCGGATATAGCTTCTGTAAAAACAGGTTTGCAAAATTATTACGCATCCACAGGTATGCGGTATGTATCTACACACCCGATGTTTGGTCCCACTTTTGCCAATTTGGAAGATTTGAGTACACAAAGTGCTATTATCATTTCCGAATCAGACGATAAGGGTAAAGCGTTTTTTAAAGATGTGTACCAATCCTTAAATTTGCAAATATTTGAATATACATTTTTGGAACACGATGAAACAATAGCGTATTCTTTGTCTATTCCATTTGCATCTACCATTGTATTTTCGGCTGTGATGAAACATCAAGATGCTCCAGGTACAACGTTCAAACGACATTTGTCTATCGCAAGAGGTTTATTTGCCGAAGATGATTACTTACTGTCAGAAATTCTTTTTAATCCTTTTACTACATCACAGGTGGAGAAAATTAGGGGTGAATTGAAATTTTTACTCGATATTATCGAAAGAAAAGACTCTGTAGCCATGCATTCCTACCTCAAAAAATTGAGAGAAAATATACAATAATACCGAGTATCTCATTTTTTCTTGGTATTTATTTGCAATTATATAAATAAAACAATATATTTGTGCAGATAATCATAACCTATGAAAAAACTTATACTATTTTTATTTCTTTCTTTTTCTGTAGCAAACGTATATGCTATTGAAAAAAGAGCTATGAATACAGTACAAGAAGAAGTAGTATCAGTAGTAGGTGATAAATTATATGTAACAGCAAAGGCTGGCGAAGAAGTCAATTTGTTTGCACTTACTGGTCAAAATTTATTCAGAGCAATATCTGAGGGTGGAGTAATGGTAGTCGAAGATTTACCTTCAAACCAAATTTTGGTTGTTCGTATTGCCAATAAAGCGTATAAAGTAAAGTTGTAAAGATAAAATAGTGGTTTAAATTTTTAAATGGAAGATACGTATTGTGTCTTCCATTTTTCATTTTAGCGTGCGAGTAGTTCATTGAGACTCTCTTCCAACTCTTCGCTCTGAATATTGTTTCCGATGAATACCAATTTTGAGTGTGTATTCTCTTCCGTATGTGTAGTTGATATGTCGAATGTTACGATATCATTGACAGATTGTAGCACATATTTGCCTGATAAATTTGCAAACGATACAACGCCTTTTATCCGATAAATACTGCGGTGATTGAATCGTACAAATGTACGTATCCACGAGCTAAACGTATCTACATCAAATGGAATGGTAAACTCAAAAGCCTCAGAATATAATGTATGTGATAAGGGGTCGAGCTTTTTCGTGAGTGCCGAAGACTGTGCTGTTTTGCTTATCTGAGGCATAAAAGAATACACAGATTGAGCCACTTGCTCTGTTTGGTACGATGAGGCAAATACAATTTCGTCCGTATTGATATTCCCATACGATGATGTTAGTATTTTTGCCAAGGGGTTTTTTTGTCGCAATAATGCGTGGATGTTCTCCATTTCTAGTTCGCTCACACAATCTATTTTATTTATAACGAGTATATCGGACAAGGCTATCTGCTGATGTATTTCGTGGTGCTTTTTGCTTAATTCGTGCATATTCTTGGCGTCAATAATACACACTACTGCATTTATTTCGAAAAGAAAGGGAAAAGAATCGCCTTGAAGAAATGGTTTAATAACCGTAAGCGGGTTCGCAATGCCCGTCGTTTCTATTAGTAAGTGATTGAATGGATACGGACTTTGTAACAGTCGCTCAATAACATGCGTAAATTCTGATTGTAGCGAACAACAAATGCAGCCATTGGAAAGTTCGTAGATATTTTCTTTTGCCGCAAGTAATAAACCCCCATCAATAGCTAATTCTCCAAATTCATTTTCGATAATAGCAAACTTGGTAGTAGACTGATTTTTTATAATGGCATTGAGTAAGCTGGTTTTACCCGCACCCAAAAAACCTGTAACAATCGTAACTGGAATCTTCTTTCTATCCATAAAGTTGGCTGTTTTTAGAACACGAAGGTACTCGTTTTATTTTATATACCATATCTGTGGTATGCAAAATCCCACACACGAGCGATTGTCTACCTTGTTAATTCGCTGTATTTTTGCATCAGTAAATAACATTAAAATTAGAGTATCATGGCACGAATAGCAAAAAACCTTACAGAACTTATTGGAAATACCCCTTTAGTACAATTATCTAATTATGCAGAAAAAAGAAATTTACTTGCCAATGTCATTGTCAAGTTGGAATTGTTCAACCCCGCAGGATGTGTAAAAGAACGTATTGCTTTAGCTATGATTGAAGATGCCGAAAAACGTGGAGAACTGAAAGCAGGCGTTGAAATTATTGAGCCCACAAGTGGTAATACAGGTATTGGTTTGGCGATGGTAGCAGCAGTAAAAGGCTATAAGCTGACTCTTACGATGCCTGAAACTATGAGTATGGAACGCAGAAACCTCTTGAAAGCTTTGGGTGCTCATTTGGTACTGACTCCAGGTGCTTTGGGTATGAAAGGTGCGATTGAAAAAGCGGCTGAGTTGCATGCTGAAAATCTATTGTCGTATTTGCCTCAACAATTTGATAACCCATCGAATGTTGCGGTGCATAAACGTACAACTGGTGAAGAAATTTGGAATGATACAGATGGTAAAGTGGATATTTTTGTCGCAGGTGTGGGTACTGGTGGTACTGTAAGTGGAGTAGGTGCAGCCTTAAAAGCACACAATCCAGCTATTCAGATTATTGCGGTAGAGCCAAGTGATTCTCCTGTGTTATCAGGAGGGAAAGCGGGACCACATAAGATTCAAGGATTAGGAGCAGGTTTTATCCCTAAAAACTACAATCCTGATGTAGTGGATGAAATTATACAAGTGACGCTAGATGAATCTATACTTACTGCTCGTCAATTAGCCCAAGAAGAGGGTATGTTGGTCGGTATTTCGTGCGGTGCAGCAGCTTATGCCGCTACTTTAGTTGCTTTGCGACCAGAAAATAAAGGCAAAAATATCGTTGTAGTTTTACCCGATACTGGCGAACGCTACCTTTCTACTTTATTATATGCTTTCGAAGAATATCCATTATAAATTACATTGAAATTAGAATATCAGTATTAAAATAAAAAAAAATAGAGCATTATGGCAATAAATAACTTACATTTCGACACATTGCAAGTACATGCAGGTCAGGTAGTAGATAGCACTACAAAATCGCGTGCAGTACCCATTTACCAAACGAGTTCGTATGTATTCGAGAATGCACAAGACGGTGCAGACTTGTTTGGATTAAAGAAATTTGGCAATATCTATACCCGTTTAATGAATCCAACTACCGATGTGCTAGAGAAACGCATAGCAGCTTTAGAAGGCGGTGTGGCAGCTTTGGTAACCGCATCTGGACAATCGGCACAATTTATAGCCCTAAATAATATTTTGGAGGCGGGAGATAATTTTGTTACCACTTCGCATGTGTATGGAGGTACATACAATCAGTTTAAATCGCAGTTCAAACGCTTGGGTATTGATGTTCGTTTTACTGAGAACGATGAACCAAGTACGTTTGAAAAATACATTGATGCGAATACCAAAGCACTATATTTAGAAACTATAGGTAATCCAGATTTGAATATTCCTGATTTTGATGCCATTGCAGCTGTTGCAAAAAAATACGATATCCCGTTGATAGTTGACAATACATTTGGTGCTGCGGGCTATCTTTTCCGTCCTTTAGAACATGGAGCTGCGGTAGTAGTTGAAAGTGCTACCAAATGGATAGGCGGTCATGGTACATCGCTCGGTGGCGTGATTGTTGATGGAGGAAACTACAACTGGGGGAATGGTAAATTTCGTTCCTTTACTGAGCCTTCCGACAGTTACCACGGATTAGTTTTTTGGGATGTTTTTGGTGCAGGCAGTGCCTTTGGCAATATTGCGTTTATTATCAGAGCACGAGTAGAAGGCTTGCGTGACTGGGGTAGTGCCATTAGTCCATTCAATTCATTTTTGTTAATTCAAGGTTTAGAAACACTTTCTCTCCGTATGGATAGACATGTAAATAACGCTCTGAAATTGGCACAATGGTTGGAACAACACCCAGCGGTAGAATATGTAAATTACCCAGGCTTAAAAAGTAGTAAACACCACGCTTTAGCGACCAAATACCTCAAAAATGGTTTTGGAGGCGTACTTTCTTTTAAGCTGAAAGGCGAAACGGAAAAAGCTGATAAGGTAATCAATAATTTGAAGCTAATTAGCCATTTAGCCAATGTGGGAGATACTAAATCCTTGATTATTCATCCAGCATCGACTACACATGAGCAATTGTCGCCCGAAGAAAAAATCAAAGCAGGCGTATATCCAGGTTTGTTGCGTATTTCTGTAGGAATAGAAAAGTTTGAAGATATCAAAGCAGATATTGAACAAGCATTGAAAGCGGTGTAAACAGAATTGTTTATTAATTAGAAAAGGCATTGAGTGATTAGCTCAATGCCTTTTTGTTGTTATTCTGAGAAATATATTTTATTGGAATTCCCTAATCTCAATAAATAAAGAATTATGTCCGCCAGACACCAAAACTGAAGCGCTTGCATACATACTTTAAATAAGCTTAAATACAATACTCTGCCACATCAATAATACCTGCACGCATGGCATATTTGGTGGCTTCGTGTACATTATTTACACCTAATTTGCGAAAAATATTTTTGCGGTGTGTGTTTACTGTATGAAAACTGATGAATTTTTTGGCAGCAATATCTTTGGTTGTATTGCCGAGGGCTATTTCTTTTAAAATGGTTTTTTCCGTTTCCGTGAGTGGGCTGTATTGTGCCGGTTCGGATGTAGTTTTGAACGTTAAGAGTAAGTTGCTCACATAATTACACACAAAGCGTTGTTTTCTCAACACATGCTGTATTGCCATTTGCAGTTCTTCTTGAGAGGCATCTTTCATTACTACGCTCATATTTGGTGCACAGATTAGGGCTTTTTGCAAGAAATCTGGACTTAATTCGTCAGAAAAAAGCAACCAATGTGCATCTTTGTATCGTTCCGTCATTACGAGTAAATCGTCGATACCCACATAGTTGAACAAGGTATAATCCAATACAACAAGTGCTTCGGGAAAATCACGCAAAGCAATACCGAGTTTCTCCTTTGTTGAGCAGTCGATTAGTTGATACGGAATGTCGAGCTGCTTCACTAGCGAGGCAATACCTAATCGAGTAATGGCTTGATTGTCTGCAATAAGGAGTGTGTGCATGTGCAGTGCGTATTATTTTAGCTTGTAAAGATACGATTCTGTATATAAATACACAAGAGTCGATGTAAAAAGCCATAGGGCAAGCAGGCGTTGCTTCTTCTAAATGTGTTGTAAGGCATATTTTCTTCCTATAAGGTTTTTTTATCTCCAAAAAAGCTGTACATTTGCACCGATATTTTTGGGGTGCTTGAGCTTTTCAGGCTGAGATCATACCC
>JAGNUZ010000047.1 GCA_017986765.1 Paludibacteraceae bacterium
CTTCTTGCATTTTTATAAAATTGCGTAAAGCACCATAATAATTTCCTAAATGTAAATTTCCAGTTGACCTAATGCCACTAAGTACTGTTTCCATAGTATCTATTTTTTTTAAGTTTTTTATTTAACCGGCCCAACCTTCTCTGTCTAGATTGCGGTAATTAATTGCTTCTGATATATGCTCTATTTGTATGTCGGCGATAGCATCTAAATCGGCGATGGTTCGGGCTACTTTTAATATTCTGTCGTATGCTCTTGCCGAAAGATTCAAGCGTTGCATCGCAACTTTGAGTAATTGTTGGCAGTCGGCGTTAATTTGAGTATGTTCACGCAATAATTTTGATGACATTTGTGCGTTGCAATACACACCTTCCATATCTTTAAAGCGTACCTCCTGGATTTGGCGAGCTTTTATTACACGCTCTCTGATACTATCACTGTGTTCGACTTCTTGTGTACACGATAATTTCTCAAAAGGTACGGGTACAATTTCAATGTGAATGTCTATTCTGTCGAGAAGCGGTCCTGAAATACGGTTGAGGTATTTTTGTACCATGCCAGGACCACATACACAATCTCTATCGGGATGATTGTAATATCCACAGGGGCAAGGGTTCATCGAAGAAACAAGCATGAAGCTTGCGGGATATTCGACGCTGAATTTTGACCTAGAAACACAGATTTTTCTGTCTTCTAAAGGTTGTCGCATTACTTCGAGTACCGTTCGTTTAAATTCGGGTAACTCGTCTAAAAATAATACGCCATTATGGGCTAGAGATATTTCGCCGGGTTGTGGAAACGAGCCACCGCCGACTAACGCCACATCGGAGATAGTATGGTGCGGACTGCGAAATGGTCGCCTAAACATCAGCGAAATGCCTTTTTCTATTTTTCCAGCTACGGAATGTATTTTGGTCGTTTCTAAGGCTTCTTGCAAGGTTAATGGCGGTAATATAGACGGAATACGTTTGGCTAACATCGATTTGCCTGCTCCTGGAGGTCCTACCATGATGATATTGTGCCCGCCTGCAGCTGCTACTTCCATTGCCCGCTTAACTGTTTCTTGTCCTTTTACATCAGAGAAGTCCATGTCGAATTCGTTTGCCATAGAATAAAATTCATCGCGTGTGTGCACGATGGTAGGCTCTAGTGTTAGTTCGTCGTTTAAAAAACCAATTACTTCTTTGATATTTTCGACACCGAGTACTTCGAGGTTATTAACGACAGCAGCTTCTTTGGCATTTTGTTTTGGCAAAATAAAGCCTTTGAATCCAGCTTCTCTTGCTTTGATTGCAATAGGCAAGGCACCTTTGATAGGCATAATGTTGCCATCAAGCGATAACTCACCCATGATTAAATAGGCATCGATTTTGTTGGTAGAGAGTTGTTCGGCGGCAGCCATAATGCCCATCGCCAAAGGTAAATCGTAGGCAGAACCTTCCTTGCGAATGTCGGCAGGAGCCATGTTGATAATGATTTGTTGGCGGGGAAATTTGTGCCCGTTGTATTGTAATGCCGACACAATGCGTTCGTGGCTTTCTTTTACAGCATTATCGGGCAATCCAACCAAAAAGAATTTTATGCCTTGAGATACATTTACTTCAATGGTAATAATCGAAGCGTCAATGCCTTGTACCGCAGCACCAAAAGTTTTTACTAACATGGGTATAGATGAACTAGACTTAAACGCGCAAGTCCGTTTCTTGTTTTAGGTTATACTTCGTGTTTTAATTTTGCAATAATAGTTTCGTTGCCAACTACGGCTTCGTTTAAATCAACTAATATTTCTGAATCTAATGGTAAATATAAATCTACGCGTGAGCCGAATTTAATAAATCCAAATTGTTGGTTTATTTTGCAGTTGTCGCCTTTTTTTGAATATGTTACAATCCGTCGGGCTAAAGCTCCTGCAATTTGCCTCATGAGTATAAGTTGCTTGTGTTGTGTTTCTATTACGACAGTTGAACGTTCATTTTCTGTACTTGATTTAGGTAGATAAGCCGCCATTTTGCGTCCATTATGGTGTGCTACGTGCACTACTTTTCCAGCAATGGGATACCAATTGGCATGCACATCAAAAGGAGACATAAAGATAGATATCTGCAAGCGTTTTTCTTTCAAATATTCGTTCTCTTCCACAGGCTCTATTACTACGATTTTGCCATCGGCGGGAGCAACCACATAATGTTCGTCAGCTAAAACAATGCGTTCAGGACTGCGAAAAAAATGGGTGAAGAAGATGAAAAACCCAATAGAAATAATCAACGCAATGCTTGGAACAATAGGGGTGTCAAAAATAAAAAATAGCAAGGTGTTGACTATTGTTAATGCTAAAAATAATATTAGCAACAACATGCGTCCTTCTTTGTGGATTTTAAACATGGGGTATTAGATTAAATGAGTTCTAAAAAAAAGTACACGATAGGTGCAAGCAACAACAAACTATCAAAACGGTCGAGTACGCCACCATGACCTGGCAATAAGTTGCCCGAGTCTTTGATTTCAACTGATCTTTTTAATAACGATTCCGTAAGGTCGCCCCATGTGCCGAATAGTACAATTAACACTCCAAAAAGCAACCATTTCCATGTGGCTATATCGGGTGTAAAATAAGCAAAGATAGAGGAGGCTATTAAGGTGAAAATAAAGCCTCCAGCAAAGCCTTCCCACGATTTTTTAGGAGATATACGTGCGAACATACGGTTTTTTCCCAGAGTGATTCCTGTGATATATGCCCAAGAGTCGTACACCCATATAAGCATAAACAGGGCGAATAACCACAGAGGTTCTGCTGCAAATGCAATTGCATTTAATATACTAAAAGGAAATGCGATAAGCAATTGCCCTAAAAATATAAAAGCAATGTTGTGAAATGGGTTTGGTTTATTGCGGTACAGTTCTAAAATAATTAGCCCTACCATACATACAGCATACACTACAAGTATGGAGTAGTGAGCTAGTCCCACAGCCATCAAGAATGAGCTTACATATAACACTAAGCCTGTTATAATAGCAAGGGTAGAGGGCATGCTTACTCCTTTATTGAGATTCGCTATACGGTAAAACTCAAAAAGTCCTATGCCTGCAAATACAAAGAATAATCCAGAAAAAGTATAATAAGTAGGCTGAAAATAAATACTCAATAGAATACTTACTACAAATAAAAATCCAGTTAAGGTACGTTGGATAAAATTTTTTATCATAGTGCTTCAGGGACTTCTATTGGACTTGTTTCAGCAGTTTTTTTATCACTTTCGCTAATCAGTTCGTCCATACGGCTAGCCCAAGGACGTTTACCAAATATGTTTTCCATATCTTCAGAAAAAATCACTTCTTTTTCAATCAATAATTGCGATAAGTTCGCATGTTTATCTTTATTATCAGCAATGATTTTTTTAGCACGTTCATATTGCTCTGCAATAATGGATTGCACTTCTCTGTCGATTATTTCAGCTGTTTTTTCGCTGTATGGTTTTGTAAAAGAATAATCGCTGCTCGCAGAGTCAAAATAACTTACATTTGATAGCTTCTCGCTCATGCCATAATATACCACAATAGCATATGCCATTTTTGTCGCTCTTTCTAGGTCGTTGAGAGCTCCTGTAGAAATCCGATTAAACACAATATCTTCCGCAGCTCTACCTCCTAAAATGGCACACATTTCGTCTAGTATTTGCTCTTTGGTGGTAAGCTGACGCTCTTCGGGTAAATACCATGCAGCACCAAGGGCTTTGCCTCTTGGTACGATGGTTACTTTTACGAGCGGATTTGCATATTCCAATAACCAACTAACAGAAGCGTGTCCAGCTTCGTGTGTAGCAATGGATGCTTTTTCTGCAATGGTGGTAATTCTACTTTTCTTTTCCATACCCCCAATGATGCGATCAACGGCATCTAAGAAATCTTGTTTCTCTACTTCGGTTTTATTTTTACGTGCCGCAATTAGTGCAGCCTCGTTGCATACATTGGCAATGTCAGCTCCTGAAAAACCCGGTGTTTGTTTTGCTAAAAACTCAATGTTTAATTCTGGTGCTAATTTCAAGGGACGTAAATGCACCCCAAAAATCTCATTGCGTTCGTGTACGTCTGGTAAATCAACATGTATTTGACGGTCAAAACGACCTGCTCGCAACAATGCTTTGTCTAAGATTTCTGCACGGTTAGTCGCTGCTAAAATAATGACCCCACTGTTAGAACCAAATCCGTCCATTTCGGTAAGGAGTTGGTTTAGTGTATTTTCTCGCTCATCATTTGAATTGAATGAAGGATTTTTCCCTCTCGCACGTCCAATAGCATCAATCTCATCAATAAAAATAATACAAGGTGCTTTCTCTTTTGCTTGACGGAATAAATCCCTTACGCGTGACGCTCCTACACCTACAAACATTTCTACAAAATCAGATCCTGACATCGAGAAAAATGGTACGTGTGCTTCGCCTGCTACCGCTTTTGCCAAAAGAGTTTTTCCTGTCCCTGGAGGACCTACAAGCAATGCTCCTTTCGGAATTTTTCCACCCAAATTCGTATATTTAATTGGATTTTTAAGAAAATCGACTATCTCTTGGATTTCTTCTTTGGCTTCGGCAAGTCCAGCTACGTCTTTAAATGTTATTGTCATCGTATTGGCTCCTTTATCGAATAATTGAGCTTTCGATTTGCCTACATTAAAGACGTTACCGCCTCCGCCTCCTCCTCCACCGCTCATGCGGCGCATGATGAATACCCAGATAACAATAATCAATATAAATGGACCAAAGGACCACAGTAATGTGTCGAAGTAGTTTTTTCGTTCCTCGTATTTTAGGTCAGTCTGAGATTCTAGATTTTTATCATTCTCAGCTACAAATTCCTCCATTTTCTCTGGTGAAGGGATGGTAACAATCAATGTGTTTGTTTTGCCTACTTGATCGCCAAAAACTGTTTTTAATATAGCTGAGTCCTTTTTAATGATAACTTCAGCCTCGTTATTGTTTGTAATAACAATAATTGATTCTACATAACCTTGTTCGGCATATTGCTTAAACTCAGAATAAGATACTTCTTTCGAGGCATCTGTACTCATAAAAAGATTAAGTGCAATTAAAGAAGCTGCTATTATACCATAAAACCAATACATATTTACGACAAATTTCCCTTTGGGTTTATTGTTGTTGTTCGTTGGCTTTTTCTCTTGTTTATTTTCATTTTCCATACTACGTGTGTTTCCTTTAGTGTGATGTGATTTTATACATCGGCAATGTCAGTCAATTTTGCATCATCCCACAGATTTTCTAAATCATAGAATTCGCGAGCCTCGCGCTGCATAATATGTACCATAATATTGCCATAATCCATTACTACCCATTGGCAGTTTTCTAATCCTTCGATAGCGATGGGGCGTTCTTCGGCGTGTTGCTTTACATATTCTTTCACAGCACCAGCAATGGCATCTACTTGTGTATTAGACGAGCCTTCGCATATAACAAAGTATTCGCAAATACTGTTTGAAAGTTTAGTTAAGTCCGCTACTACAATTTTCGAACCCTTCTTTTCTTGAATTCCGGCAACTATTGTATCTAATAAGGTATTTTTCTTAGTCATAAAGTCAATTTTTCTGCAAATATACTCGTAAAGTATGGATAATGAAACATATCCCTTTTATTTACGAAGGTTTTTGATGTTTTGTAAGATATTATCTGTAATTGTATCAAAACTTGTGCCAACAATGCTGTCTTCAACTGTTATTATCGGCGAACCGCTGTCTCCTGCTTCGCAAATACTTTGTACGATTGGTATTTGTCCCAAAAAGGGTAGTTTTTTTTCTTCGGCTAATTTTTTCATGCCATCTTTGCCAAAAATGTAATACTTGTTGTTTGGCAGTTCGGCTGGCGTAAACCATGCCATGTTTTCAATTAATCCAATAATGGGAATATTGATTTTGTCATTTAAAAACATATTGATTCCTTTCATGGTATCAATAAGGGCTACTTGCTGTGGCGTGCTTACAATTATCGCTCCATTTAGGTCGATTGTTTGTATCAATGTTAAATGCACATCGCTTGTGCCAGGGGGTAGGTCAATTAGGAAAAAGTCCAAATCACCCCAAATCGTATCGTTAATTAATTGTTTCAGGGCATTACTTGCCATCGCTCCTCGCCAAATAACAGCACTTTCTTTTTCAACAAAGAAGGCTATCGAAAGAATTTTTACCCCCATTTTTTCTACGGGGACTATCCAATCTTTCCCGTCGATTACTTCTACGGTAGGTCTTTCGTTTTCAATACCAAACATTTTAGGCATTGATGGTCCATATATATCGGCGTCTAATAATCCTACTTTGTACCCTTTTTTAGCCAATGCGATAGCTAGGTTCGATGTTACTGTCGATTTCCCTACACCTCCTTTTGCCGAAGATATAGCGATTTTATTTTTTATGTGACTTAGGCTACGTGGGTTTAACATGGGGTTAGGAGCCGGCAGCGATTTGATACTGATGTTCCCTTTTATTTCAACGTCTTCGCTTACGTAGGTCAAAATTGCCTGTTCGGCAGCTTTTACAATGGATTTGGCAAACGGATCGTTCGCTTTCAATATAAGCGAGAAGGTTACTTTGTTTCCATCAATACGAAGGTCGTCTTCTACCATTTCGTTGGTTACAATGTCTTTGTTGTTTCCTGGATAACGCACTTTTTTCAGTGCATCCATAATTAGTTGAGGATAAATTGCCATAATGATATGTGTTTATATGTTTGCGGTTTCTTCCGATCTTGTCCGATTAAAACTGCGATAAGTATCATATTCTATTTCTTCTTCGGGTTCTATAAGCGTGTTTTCTTTATTTAGTTTAAACTGAATGTACTTAATGCTCAAGCCTCTTCCTATCCATTGTTTTTCGTAAAAAGTTTGTATAGAAAGAATCTCGTTTACCCATTCTCCGTTGTACAAATCGCTAGAGTTAACGAGTACTTCGAGAGCATTTTTTTCTGTTAAAAGATTGGTGTATGTGTATAAAAATGGACTATCCGTTTTTAAGTGAATAATGCCATCCGTTTTCATAATACGCCTATAAAGAGCTATAAAACGAGTAGATGTTAATCGTTTGTTTGCTTTTTTCATTTGTGGGTCGGGGAATGTTATCCAGATTTCGGCCACTTCATTCTCGGCGAAGAAATAGGTAATAAGTTCGATATTCGTTCTCAGGAAACCGACGTTCGTCATGTTTTGTTCTAGCGAAGCTTTAGCACCAGTCCACATGCGTGAGCCTTTGATGTCTATTCCAATAAAGTTTTTTTCTGGAAACATGCTTGCCAGCCCAACCGTATATTCACCTTTTCCACAACCTAATTCCAATACGATGGGATTGTTGTTTTTGAAAAACACTTCGTTCCATTTGCCTTTTAGGTCAAAACCTTGTTCTTGTATTTTGGCAAAAGGATATTGCAATACGTGAGGGTATGAATCCATATCCTCGAATTTCTTGAGCTTATTTTTCCCCATTCTCTTTTTCTTTCAGGATGCTTAGTCCGATACTTTCAATGCCTACGAGAGAAACGTTTCTCATTCCTTGAGAGATAGAAAAAGTGTATGTGCCTTTTTCTGGAAAACGAATTTTTTCAAAATACATTACAGATATTTCTCGTGTGGAGGCTACTCCTTTCCCTAGCCATTTTCCTGCATTATCGGCTAATATACACTCCAAAGTGTCTTTTTGTACTACCCCAGAGGGACTGCTAGATTCTACAAACATCCAAAAGTTTTGATACGCATATTCTGGTGTATTGCGAACGTGAATTAACATATCGTGTGCCGTAATCGTATCGGTAATCGCTACTTCGAACAGCACAGGTTTTGCTACATCCCATCCAGTTGTGGCAACTTTCTCATTGCCTGCAAACACGGGTTTTTCTACGCAACTATGCAACGAAAATGAAAGCCAAAATATCGCAAATACGACAAATGTCTTATGATTGTGGAGAAGAGCTTGTTCCATTCTGAGGCGGTTTTTGGGGTTTACGGCGTTTGTTGTTATTGCTTTTCTTTTTCACCTTTTTGGTGTCAAAACGGGTTAGGCTACCTTCTTCTATGTTTGTGGCAAATCCTTTTACTTCTTCCTCTTTTTTCGTTCCTTTTTCATTGCCCTTTATTGGAGGTCGTTCTCCATTTTTATTCAATGCAATAATCTCTTTTACTCTTTCTAGCGAAAGTTCAACTAAATTATTTGGGTAGTTTGGTGCTTGAGAATACAGCATCTTCTTCTCAAAAATGTCCAATTTGAAAAAATAATAAGTGCAATCTTCACCTTCCAATTGAATATCCTTAGAAGGAAATTCTTTCAAGGTTTCGGTGTAAGTAGATAGTTCGTAATTAAGGCAACATTTGAGTTTGGCACACTGTCCTGCTAATTTTTGCGGATTTAGTGATAAATCTTGTACTCGTGCTGCATACGTTCCAACTGAAGAAAAGTTGTTTAAGAAAGTAGAGCAGCAGAGTTCTCTTCCGCAAGGACCTGTTCCACCAATGCGACCGGCTTCTTGACGTGTACCAATCTGCTTCATTTCTATACGCACCTGGAATACGTCTGCTAACACTTTTATTAATTGGCGAAAATCTACACGTTGCTCTGCAATATAGTAGAAAATAGCCTTGTTACCATCTCCTTGATATTCCACGTCTCCAATTTTCATGTTCAAATTAAGGTCTTGTGCTATTTGACGAGACTTGAGCATAGCTTCGTGTTCTTTGCCCTTAGATTCATTCCATTTCTCCAAATCCGATTCACGTGCTTTGCGATATACCCGTTTTATTTCAAAATTTTTGGGGTCTATGCCGTTTTTGTGCATTTGCTTATCTACCAACAACCCCACGAGCGTAACCGAACCAATATCGTGTCCAGGGCTTGATTCTACTGCTACGATATCGCCTTTTTCTAATTTGATGTTGGTAGAGTTGAGGTAATATCCTTTGCGGGTATTTTTAAATTGTACTTCTACAAAGTTGCTATTTATTTGTGTTTCAGGGATATCCGACAGCCAGTCGTACACGCTGAGCATTTGTAGTGAGTTTTTTTTGCATCCAGAGACTTTTATGCCACAGGTGGAGTCTGCTAGTTTATATTCCATAATCAGTATGTTTAATTTGGTTTAATTTGGGTCATTAATTTTAACCCTAAATCAAAAAATACGAATTTCCCCTGCACATTTTGTTCTATGTCTGATGCTGCATCTTGAAAATAGTTCATTACAATTTCCACATTCTTTACAGTAACGAAACGAGCAAAATCGCCAGAAAATTTAGCTTCGTAATCGATTAAATAATTCAGTTCGCTTATATTGATATTTTGGATAAAGCACTCACGTGTTAAATGCTGTGCATAGTCCAGGAAACTTTTTTGTTTTTCTCTTCCCATTGTGGTCGAAGCCATTTCTTCGGCCCATTTTTTTGTGGCACTTACGTCATTTTTAAATGCGTAACGCATAATTTCTTGGTACCGAGTGAAATTCAGTTGAGACTCTTCGGTGCCATTGATTATCGATAGTGCTTTTACGTAATTGCCATTGGCAATGCGTGCAATATTGAGCGAATCGTTTTCGTCTATATTGTGTTCTGTATGCAATG
>JAGNUZ010000169.1 GCA_017986765.1 Paludibacteraceae bacterium
CTTCGGCATCTAATTCAAATGGTAATAGAATGGCGAGTTTAATAGTTTCTTTATGTGGCTCTTTTGTTGCTTTAATGCTGTCTTCATTTGCTGTGTCGATGCCTATAATAGAAATGATTCCATCAAAGGCCTTTTCTGTAAGCGACTCTACTTGTTCTACTTTTTTATTTTGTGGAATAAGTAGGATAGAACGATGTTTAAGTCCACCTGCCGCCGAAGGATTGGCTGCTAGAATTTCATCTGATGTTACATCATATAATTGAGAAATACTATACAACGTTTCTCTACGACGTACTTTGTGATTGATGTATTCTACCTCTTCTTTTTTTGCACTAGGCGTGATGGTTTTTGGCTCTTCCTTTTTAGTCTGCACTTGTGCTACTTGTTTTACCTCCTTTTGTGTTTCTTTTTTCACTTCTACGGGAGTCCCTTTTTGTGCCGTTGCCGAAGGTTTCGCTGATTGTTGTGTACTAGCGTTGGGTTTGAGTTTAATAACCGAACCAACACGTAGTACCTCTCGCGTTTCAGGATTGAGGGCGTAAATGTCTTCGCGACTAATGCCGTAACGTTGTGAAAGTGAAAAAATGGTTTCTCCTTTTTCGACGGTATGTGTTGTTATATCTTTGCTTGTGGCAGTGGCAGATTTGATGGGAATATTAATAACCTGTCCCACACGTAATCCGTCTTTCGTAGATGGGTTAGCTGCAATAATTTCATCTTGCGTTACACCAAATTTGGTAGAAACGGCATAGAATCCTTCACTTTTTTCGACTGTATAAACATAATATTGTTTACCATCTAGTGTTATTTGCTTGGAAGCGTAGGGATTAGCAGCTACTATTGTTGAAATAATACAGAAAACGAGCAAGAAAATATTTTTTCTCATAAGTACTTTTATTTTTCTTAGTAAGAATGTTACAATGACGCAAAGATACACAAAAACTGCAAATGGGCGAGTGTTTTATGCCAATAAAACGCTTGTTGGTCTTTTAAAAAATGCTATCTTTACCCAATATTTTTTAAAATTTCTATTGCATGAAAAAGAGCTTATTTATACCTATTCTTTATTTTTTCTGTATGGTGTCCGTGTCGGCACAATTTTCTATTAGTGGCGTGCCTTTTGTACCCTATGTGCAGTCTGATATTGATGCCGTTTTTGTAGTAGATGGCACGGATGATGCAAGCCTTTCTTATCAGTTATCCGAAAACAACGACATCACGTGGAGCTATTATGATGCTGATGGAAATAAAACCCTTATTACTAGTGAATTGAATGTGAGTGAGAGTTCCATTCCCTTGCAAAATACCGCTTCTGTAGGTTATGAGTTATTGGTGGGAAGCGATGCTTTGTATGTGTGGGTCTTCAATTACCCTGATTTTGAAACAGAATTAAATAGTATTTTGATTGACACAAATGTAGAAGATAGGTGTCTGTTTATTCAGGCACAACTGAATATTTCTGCAGATGATATGCCGTATCAAATGTATAATCAAGCAACAAGTCCGTATAAGGTAGTACGTACCTATGAATTAGCTTACGATTCGGCTTATTTTGCAGAAACAAATTATGAGACAGAATCTGTAATAAGAACCATTGCACTCACACCTCAGTTACAACTCACATCGCCATTAATTAACACCACCTATACGCTTACTGGAGACCAATTTGCGAAAGCTTTTAATAGAGAAAAAACACTCGTTTCGGATGAATTGGAAGCCTTTGCTGTGGAAATTCATCCACAAGCTAAAATTCAAACACGTGATGGACTTAATGAGAAGGAAAGAGACGTGTCGTCGTTGCTTACCTTGAGAGGTTCGGCTCCCTTAGAAATCGAAGTGTTGAGCTATGCCAACGTGCCAGTAGCACGAAATTTTGAATGGTGTTTATCGCGCGAAGCTGATTTTTCTCCCTGCGAATTGGCGTATATAGACAAGGATTTTCGCTATAGCCTAAATCAACAAATACGTTATTATTTACGTTTACAAGTGTTTAACAATGATGCTACGTGTACCGCAGATACGAGTTATATAATCGATGTGGTCGATTCGTTTTTAGAAGTCCCCAATACCTTTACGCCAAATGGAGACGGACGAAACGATGAATTTAGAGTAGCTTATAAATCCTTGATTCAGTTCAGCGGAAAAATCTACGATCGCTGGGGAAGATTAATCTTTTCTTGGACAGAGCCTACTAAAGGATGGGATGGAACTATCAATGGAGTAGAGGCATCGGAAGGTGCTTATTTTTACTACATAGAAGCTACTGGCGTGGATAGGGACGAAAAAGGAGAATTGATAGAATACCGCAAAAAAGGAGATATCAACCTCTTACGTTAGTTCGATTATTTCCAAATCTTTTATCACATCTTTGTCTATCACAAAACGCATCAACGTTCTCACTGCATGAAATCCCTGATTGCCTGCTGCTCCTGGATTGATGTGTAATAATTGCAAGGTATTGTCATACATCACTTTAGCAATATGCGAGTGTCCGCAGATAAATAATTTGGGTGGATTTAGCTTTAATTCTCCCACAATAGCGGGATTGTATTTTTTCGGATATCCTCCAATGTGCGTTAACCAAACAGCTACTTGTTCTATCAGAAAACGATTGTGCAAAGGGAAAGTCTGCCGAATATCTTGCCCATCAATATTGCCATATACAGCCCGCATTGTTTTGCCACTAGCACCTAATTTATCGATAATAGACATACTACCAATATCACCAGCGTGCCAAATTTCGTCACAATTGCTAAAAAATTCACTGTACCTATCATCCCAATAGGCATGTGTGTCGGATAATAAACCAATGCGTGTCATAGAGTATCGTTCAAATAAATACAAGGTGTAAAAATACATTTTTTCTGTGTGCAATGAAAGGTATCTGTGGCTAAAATTATTTTCTGTGTTTATTAACGAGCATATTTTTGTATTTTTGTACCAAATATAACAGCAATATGGTTGAAAACATAAAAAACATACGTATAGAAGATTTTAATTACGATTTGCCTGATGAGCGTATTGCAAAATTTCCACTTCCTGAAAGGGATAGTACCCGCCTTTTGTTGTACCAAAGGGGCGAGATGGAACA
>JAGNUZ010000004.1 GCA_017986765.1 Paludibacteraceae bacterium
GCGAAATGCTGTTGCTTTATTTCCGTTCCAAATGGAGCCAAATCCTTGCTCAAACAGATTACCATAGGTATATTCCTTGTGTTTGTCAAAACAACAAGGCAATACGTCTCCTTCGGTTGATACTACCACCGAACTCCAGCTTTTCCAGCAACTATTACGAACAGCTTTTTTACGTATAAATGTGCCATCAGCCATTTTGCGATACCGATTGTATTTGTCGATAGTAGGCATTAAGGGATTGCCATGCTTGTAATCGTAGAGTTGGGCTGTTTTTAATTTTATGGCATCTACCCCTGTTTCTTTTGCAATTCGTTTAATCGAAGAGATTTCGTGTTCGTTGGTGCTAAATACGATGAATTGAAGTTCTATAAAAGGAGTGCTAGACTTTCGTTCTTTTTTACGCTGCACTAAACGCTCAATACCCTCTATTACTGTATCAAATTTTCCACCTACTCGGTATTGTTCATATGTTTCAGCAGTAGCACCATCTACGCTTATAATAATTCTGTCTAGGTGAGAGGAAATAATCTTATCAATGATCTCTTCTGACAAAAAATGTCCGTTGGTAGATATGTTTGTGATAATATTTTTCTTATGTGCGTAGGCAATCATTTCCGTTAATTCTTTGTTGAGAAAAGGTTCGCCTTGAAAATATAAATTTAAGTAAAATAACTCAGGGAGGAGTGGGTTTATCATTTTCTGAAAAGCAGCAAAAGATAAATTTAGTCCTTTCTTGTCAATTTCGAGTCTGCCAGTTGGGCATTCAGGGCAACGCAGGTTGCAATAATTAGCTGGTTCTATCGAAGCTGCAAAAGGCTTTGTATGCAAATACGGTTTCTTGGCAATAAATGATAACACATATTCTAAACGCAAAAGAGAGTAATTAATTATTCTTTTTACCGTAAGCTTTTGTATATATAAGCAACATAGATTCATGCACGTATCTTTTTAGCAAAATTCAACATAATAAAATGGTTTTGCAATGTATTTTTATTAAATAAGCCTTTTGTGTGGTTAAAAATACACAAAAAGGAAGAAATCCGTCTATTATTCATCATAATAGGCAAAAATCATTGGTTAAATTTTCATTGTTTTTTATATATTTATTATCTTTGCCCTAATTCAATTAATGAATGTATAACTAATTAACAGATACGTATGAAACTAAGAAAAATGTTTTTTCATGTTGGGATTGCTATTTTTGTAGCATCTCTTTTTGCATCTTGTGGTAAGATGGGCGGATTGCCAGCAGAATATATTACTGTAACCCCAAGTCCACTAGAAGTAAAAGCAAATAAAGTAGAAGCAACTATTTCAGGGAAATTTCCTGAAAAGTACTTCGCTAAAAAAGCGGTTGTAGAAGTTACTCCAGTATTGCGTTACGAAGGTGGCGAAGCTGTAGGTGAAACAGTTATTTACCAAGGAGAAAAAGTGAAAGACAATAACCAAGTGGTTGCGTACAAAACAGGTGGTACGTTTACACAATCAATTTCGTTTGATTATGTACCTGCAATGGCAAAATCAACATTATTTTTGACATTCAAAGCAAAAGTAGGCAAAAAAGAATTACAACTTCCTGATCTAGAAATAGCACAAGGATGTATCATCACAGCTACATTAGCTAATCCAAAAGAAATTGCAGGAGCGATGGGTGCAGATGCTTTCCAACGCGTTATTCAAGAAAAATACGATGCAGCTATTTTATTCCAAATTCAACGTGCTGAGGTGCAAAAGAAAGCCCTTGCTAGCGATGAGATTGCGACTTTACAAGCTAAACTTGCAGAAATAAAAGATGCAGAAGACAAACAAATAGCTTCATTCGGAGTGTCTTCTTATGCTTCTCCAGATGGTCCAACAGAATTGAACGAAAAATTAGCAGATTCTCGTAGCAAAAATACCGTAAGCTATTTGACTAAAGAATTGAAAAAATCAAACGTTGTTACTGACCTTGATGCTAAATTTATAGCTGAAGACTGGGATGGCTTCCAAGAACTAATGATGCAATCAGACATTAAAGACAAAGAGTTGATTTTGAGCGTACTTTCTATGTACTCAGATCCAGCACAAAGAGAAAAAGAAATTAAAAATTTATCAGCTGCATATACTCAAATTGCAGACCAAATTTTACCTCAATTACGTCGCTCAAAATTAGAATTAGTAGTAGATGTAACTGGTAAATCAGACGAGCAAATTCTTGCTATCGCAAAATCAGACTCAGTAAAACTATCGTTAGAAGAATTGTTGTACGGAGCTTCAATAGCAGAAACTGCATCTGAAAAAGCGTATATTACAGGTCAGGCGATTACCTTGTATCCACAAGATTGGAGAGCATACAACAATATGGCGGCACAACAATTGGCTAATGGCAACACAGAAGCAGCGAAAGCTCTCTTAGAAAGTGCTGTAGAAAAAGGTGGGGAACAAGCTCAAATTAATTTCAATTTAGGATTAGTTGAATTATCAGCTAAAAACTATACAAAAGCACAAGAGTATTTTGGTAAATCTGCTGGTGTTGGCGAAGCTTTAGCCGAAGCACAAGGTGTGGCTTATATTCAAGCTGGAGAATACAACAAAGCTGTAACTGCTTTTGGTAACTCTACATCAAACAATGCAGCATTAGCTAACCTATTAGCTGGTAACTACCAAAAAGCAACTGCAATAGCAGACGCTATTAGTACACCTACTGCTGAAACGTATTACCTAAAAGCAATTATCGGTGCTCGTGCAAACAACAAAGACCAAGTGATTGGCTCATTGAAACAAGCCGTACAAGCAGATCCTACATACGCTAAAAAAGCACTGTGTAACATGGAATTTGCAAAATATGTAATTGATGCAGACTTCTTGTCAATAGTTAAATAATGATACCTTGACATATTATCTAAAAGGGAATGAGCAATCATTCCCTTTTTTTATCGAATGCGTCTAGCTTTCCAGATTTGGTAAGAGTTGATGGTGTTTTGCCAAAATACATACGCAGCAGGAGCTACAGAGACTAATGGAGATAAATACGTTTGTGCCAACCAGATGGCAAAAATAGTGTTCTTTTGTCCTAGTGCTTGCCCCGCAGCAATACGTTCGCCGTATTTCTTGCCAATGATGCGACCCATTCCAAATTGAAGCAAGCAGACGATTAATGAGCCAACTGCCAAGGTGATTTCGGTTACATACGATACGTTTTCTTGCGTAACAAAAATATGAATGGTTTTGCCGATAACCAAGGTAAGGGCAAACGACCATAGGTAAAAAGTAGCTCCGCTCGCTCGTTGTAACTGGACGTGTACTTTGGGGGCAACCCGTTTGATAAGAACTAGCAAAATAATAGGCAGCAAAATAGTTGGTAATACTTTTTTAGCCAATATAAACATAGATACAAGTACACCTTGCTCTGTTTGCGTGCCAACGTATGCTAAAAAAATGGGTATAATAAAAGCCATTATCACATTGCTAAATAACAAATAGCTTGTGATGAACTTGATATCGACCTTTAGTAAATTAGTAATAACAGCAGCCGAGGTGGCGGTAGGTACTAATACGCAAATAAGCAAGCCTTGTGCCAGTTCGTTATTAAACAAGCGACCAACGCCATAAGCAAGTACGCTGAGAGCTAGTTGAATAAGCAAGAGCTTGATGTGCAGCGAGCCTACTTTGATACTTATTTTCTCTAATTTAGAGAAGGTAAGGAGTAGCATGATGAAAATCAACAAGGGGGTAATGAAAGGAAACGTAGAATAAATATACCCGAAAAAGCTGTGAAACACTCCTCCGAATAGAATTGCTAAGAGCAATGTCCATTCTTTTATTATTTTTAAAATGCCGTTCATGTGCGTGAATAAAAAAACCTCTCCTTAGTGATGAGGAAAGGTTTAGTGTGAAAATACCGTGTAGTAATTGTTATAAGTCAGTCGCTTTTCTTGTCAGAATAACATGGAGTATCAACCCCGTAAACAATAATACACCGCCAATGGCAAGCGTTGTATTTGAAATAAAACCAAGAAAAGAAGGGAGAATCAAAGCTAAGGCTCCAAGGATAATAACGATAACTCCTAAATTTTTTATTAAAGCGTTCATAGTGTGGTGTTTTTTGTGTTGTGCCCTTTTGCAAGAGCAAATAAACGAATAATTATTGTGGTATAAAAATATTTTAGTATAAAAATGTTAGAATTCAAAATCTTCTTCTACAACGAGATTATCAATAATGAAATTTTGTCGTTCAGGTGTATTTTTCCCCATATAAAAGGCTAACAACTCTTTTACGGCATCTTCCTTGCGTAAACTTACAGGGTCTAGGCGGATATCTTTGCCTATAAAATGCTTGAATTCATCGGGAGATATCTCTCCTAATCCTTTAAATCGGGTGATCTCCGCTTTCGCTCCGAGTTTGTTTACAGCTCCTTGTCTTTCTTCTTCTGAATAGCAATAGATAGTTTCTTTCTTATTTCGAACACGAAACAGAGGTGTTTGTAAAATAAAAACATGCCCTTTTTTGATTAAATCAGGAAAGAATTGCAAAAAGAAACTAATCAACAACAAGCGAATGTGCATACCATCAACGTCCGCATCGGTTGCAATGATGATTCTATTGTAACGCAATCCTTCTATGCCATCTTCAATATTAAGTGCCGCTTGCAGTAGGTTAAACTCTTCGTTTTCGTACACAATTTTTTTGGTCAACCCAAATGTATTGAGCGGTTTACCTTTCAGGCTAAATACTGCTTGCGTATTCACATCACGACTTTTGGTGATAGAGCCACTTGCGGAATCTCCCTCGGTAATAAAAATAACCGATTCGAGTATATTCTCGCCTTTTGTGTCCGAATAGTGAATGCGGCAATCACGCAGTTTTTTATTGTGCAGGTTCGATTTTTTTGCTCGTTCGCGTGCTATTTTCGTCACGCCAGCAATGGCTTTGCGTTCTTTCTCAGAATCGATAATTTTGCGAAGCAATATTTCGGCTACATCAGCATGTTTGTGCAGGTAGTTATCAACTTCTTTTTTGATAAAGTCGTTGATGTATTTATACACAGAAACGCCGTTGGGTTCCATGTCTTTAGAGCCTAACTTGGTTTTGGTTTGCGATTCAAATATAGGTTCGATAATACGCACACTTACGGCAGCAACTAAACCATTGCGAATATCAGACGATTCAAACCCTTTGTTGTAAAAATCTCGAATGGTTTTCGCCATCGCTTCTCTAAATGCAGCTAAATGCGTACCTCCTTGCGTGGTATGTTGTCCGTTTACAAACGAATAATATTCATCGTTGTATTGATGACTATGTGTAAAAGCAATTTCAATGTCTTCCCCTTTGAGGTGAATAATGGGGTATAGTGGTTCGGAGGTAATGTTGTCAGCCAACAAATCTTTCAATCCATTCTTGCTAAAAAACTTTTTTCCGTTAAAGTTAATGGTAAGACCCGTATTGAGATATACATAATGCTTGAGAAGCGTTTCTATATATTCGTCTCGGTAAACGAACCCCGTAAAGATAGCATTGTCTGGTTCAAATGAGATATATGTTCCATTATCCGTTTTTTCAGGATTGGCTATTACGCCTGATTTTGAGACTATTGTACCGCATCCAAATTCTGCTTTTGCTGTTTCTCCGTTTCTAAAACTTTGGATGCAAAAATAAGATGATAGGGCATTCACGGCTTTTAGACCTACACCATTTAGACCTACAGATTTTACAAATGATTTTGAATCATATTTTGCACCTGTATTCATTTTAGAGCTTACATCTACAATGCTCTCTAATGGGACACCTCGCCCGTGGTCGCGTACTTGGACTTTTCCATCAGCAATTATAACATCAATTTGCTTGCCGTTGCCCATAGTAAATTCATCTATGGCATTGTCCATTACCTCTTTCAACAACACATATATTCCATCATCAGGAGATGTGCCATCGCCTAATTTGCCAATATACATACCTGGACGCAGTCGGATATGCTCCTGCCATGCCAATGTTTTGATATTGTCGTCGGTATAGTCAGATTGAGGACGTATGTTTTTTATTTCTTCTTCCATAAATTCAAGCACAAAGGTACATTATTTTAAGCAAAATTTCACATAATTTATTTTTGAAAAATGGCGAATTATTTATTTTTTTTCTTCCTCAAAAGAAATGTGGATGAATTTTTGTAATTTTGTAGCGATGCGGGATGAAAATGCACGTATTTTCATCGAATAAGAATCAATTAAATACGGAAACATATGAAATACATACTTACGTCTGCTGACAAGGTAAAAGGAATTGTAACGTTGCCTACTTCAAAAAGCATAAGCAATAGAGTTCTTATTATCAATGCCTTATCTGGCAGTGATATGCCGATAAAAGGCGTGTCTGATTGCGACGATACACGTGCTATGTTGCAAGTATTGCAGTCGGATGATACGCACTTTGATGTAGGTGCAGCAGGAACATCGATGCGTTTTCTGACGGCATTTTTATCGAAAATTCTTGGTCAATGGGAGATTACTGGAAGCGAACGCATGAAAAATCGCCCTATTAAACTGTTGGTAGAGGCTCTAAACGACTTAGGAGCAAGAATTGAATACATCGAAAAAGAGGGTTATCCGCCTTTGCGTATTTTTGGTAGTGCCTTGCAGGGAGGAAAGATTACCATGCAGGGAAATGTAAGCAGTCAGTATATTTCGGCATTGCTCATGCTCGCCCCCACGATGCAAGATGGCTTGCGATTAACCCTAGAGGGAGCGGTCGTATCTGTGCCATATATTACGATGACGCTTAAAATTATGGAGCAGTTTGGCGTTAAATCGTATTGGATAGGCAACGAAATACATGTGCCTTATCAAGCGTATGAACCTGTGCCTTTTTCTGTAGAGGGCGATTGGTCTGCCGCTTCGTATTGGTACGAAATGGTTGCTTTGGCACAGAATGCAGAAATAGAGTTAAAAGGATTGCATAAAATGAGCGTACAAGGCGATGCTGCTATCGCAACTATTTTTGAACATATTGGCGTTAAAACCAAATTCACAAAAGAGGGAGTTCTCTTGTCGAAAAAAGAAGTAGAGAAGGGGAAATTTGTGTATAATTTCGTGAACCAACCTGATTTGGCTCAAACATGTGTAGTGGCATGTTGCTTAAAAGGAATATCATTTTATTTCTCAGGACTTCAAAGTCTTAAAATAAAAGAAACGGATAGAATACATGCTTTGGTAACAGAGTTGGGCAAATTGGGGTATGTATTGCATGCAAAAGACGATAGTATTTTGGAGTTTAACAACGAACGTTGTGATGCGAGCTATGATGTAAGCATTGATACATATGAAGATCACCGTATGGCAATGGCATTTGCCCCTGCGTGCATCAAGCTAGGAAAAGTGATTATCAATGAGCCTCATGTGGTAACAAAGTCCTATCCCACATTTTGGGAAGATTTGCAAAACGTCGGTTTTGGTCTGTTTGCGGTGGAGTAATAATAGCTCTTCATTAAAACGACCAAGTGCTAGCTCAACAGCCATTGCAGAGGTTGTTACTTATACACAAACCTCAACCATAGCTCTGGGATCTCATTTTTGCAAATAGCTTCGTAATCAGATAGATGGCACGGGAAGATACGTGCCTTTTGTGCTGTTGGTATTTCTATCCACCAACGGTCTGTATTGTCGTTATGGTAAAAAACAATTGCCTCTTCGTTGATGTCCGATTGCACTACGAATTTGGTATAAATCGGATTTTCTGTTGATGGTTGCTCATTTTGTCGGCTATTTACTCCTTCTAGAAAATGCCACACAATGTCTGCCACCAGTAGTGATGTGTGATGTAGAGGGTCTTTGGCAGTATTCCAAGAAGATACCATAAATATATTTGTTTTGTCAGCGTAACCAGAAAAACGAGCCAATTGGCATGCTTCTTCGCCAGCAAATCCATTCGGACAAGGGAAATTAGCGGCGGGTGCATCCGACATGCGAATGGCGCTCATATCGATACTTACAAGATTCGCATATCTGAGGGTTGGTTCTAAGGCGAAAATATCTTTGCGAGCTTGTGCTAAACGGATGTTGTGTCCTTTGTGGTTACGTATAAATGTGCGTTGAAGGTCGGTAGAATAATACTGTTGCGTACCAATAATATCTAGGCTGGCTAGTTGTGGATGCACGCTAAGTTGGTTCAAAAACGAATGCGAACAGATCGATTCAGTCATATCACCCACATCGATTTTAGAATCGATAACACAAACAGCAACTTCATCCAGAGAATCTGATATAGCTTTAAAAGCAATGGTTGATAGCCATTGTTCTCCGCCAAATACTACGCAAGGAATATTGTTGGCACTCAACTCTTGTAATACATGCTCAAGGGCAATGCTCATTTCTTTGTCTGTTTTACCTTGTTTAATATTGCCTAAATCGCAGATTTTAGCCTGTGCAAAATTGCCAAATAAGGTGTAGAGATGTTTGCGTACCTCGTTCGCCGAATTGCTACTGTCGGGTATGCCAATAAGTGCTACGGTATAGTCCTTTTGATGGAGGTTAGAGGCCATAAATGCAGCTTCGGGCATATACGATGGCAGGGTATAGTCAACAGAGGGAGAAGTGAAATATAATTGTATAGAGTCAAGCATCCTAGAAAAAAAATAAGGTAAATAAACTCGTTTTGTAAACTCAAAAATGTATCTTTGCAATCAGAAACAAAAGTACGTATTTTTTTGGAAAAACTACACACAACTTTTGTTTCCACAACACACAATAATCAGGCTTTATTTGATTTTTGGGTGGTGTTTTTTTTAGGATTAGTAAATTAAGCGATTCAATATGAAACCATTAGACACATTGTATGTAGGTATTGCCTGTGACCATGCGGGCTACGAACTGAAAGAAAAACTGAAAGAGTCTTTCGCTAAAACATTTTTTGCCCTCAAAGATTTTGGAACAGATTCAATAGATAGTGTCGATTATCCCGATTACATACACCCTTTAGCAGTCGCTGTTGCCCATCATGAAATTGATTTCGGTATTGCTATTTGTGGCAGCGGAAATGGTGTGAGCATTGTTGCCAATAAACATAAAGATGTGCGTGCTGCATTGTGCTGGACAGAAGAAATTGCTATTTTAGCCCGTAAACACAATGATGCTAATATTATTTCGCTACCTGCACGTTTTATTTCGGAAGCTTTGGCAGAAGAAATGATAGAACAATTTATGACGACTGATTTTGAAGGTGGAAGACATTGTCATCGTGTAGATAAGATTAACAAATAGCTCCTTATTTCCAAGCAGAATACGGTGTTTTGGCTAGCAAGGCGTTGTAATAACGTTTGTCGTTAGTTACTTCTTGTGTTATCCATTCGGGAAGGATAATTTCTTGATCTTCGCTTTTCAGTTCTATTTCTGCTACGATTAACCCTTCGTTTTTATCCAAAAATACATCTATTTCCCATAGCATCCCGTTGTGTTTTTCTTTATAGCGGTACTTTTTTATGATGAGGTCAGAGCACAAAGTTAGCATTTCGATGGCATCGGCAAGGGGGATTTCATATTCGTATTCGTCTCTCGAAAATCCTGTCGTTTTTCCTTTAATTGTAATAAAGCCTAAGTCACCTTGTGTGCGAATGCGTACGGTGCTTTGCTCGCTTGCCGACAAATATCCTTGCATAAGCAGTGTGCCAGTGGATATAGGTAGCCACTTTGCCTCGTTTACGGTGAATTTTCTTTCAATTTCCTTTCCCATGGTATAATTATTATGCACAAATGTACGTTTTTTTCTAAAAGGTTGTATCTTTGGGCAAAAGAAATTTGAATCATGATGCACCCAGATGAACGCTTTGAAGATATTCGTTGTTATAACGATGCTGATATCTCGCCTGTATTTACCCAGTTGCTAGAAGAAAAGGAATTGTTAGCAAGAATACCCTCTTTTTTCCCTCAAATTCCACTACCTACTTTTATCGAACAGATAAAAAAACTACGTACAGTAGAAGAATTTCAGAAAAGCTTTGTTTTGCCATTTCTGCTTGATTTAGAAAAGAAAACGTCCAAAGGAGTTGCATTCTACGAACTTAACCGTGTCCAGAAAGATAAACATTATTTGTTTATCTCCAATCACCGTGATATTATTCTTGATTCAGCCTTTTTAAATATCCATTTAGTAACAGAAGGGTATCAAACTACCGAAATAGCCATTGGCGACAATTTATTGATTTATCCATGGATAGAGAAATTGGTACGTGTGAATAAAAGTTTTATTGTTCGCCGCAATGTTTCCGTACGCGAGCAGATACATATTTCCAAAGAATTGTCTGCATATATGCGGTATGTGATTACACAAAAACCACAGTCTATTTGGTTGGCACAAAGAGAAGGACGTTCCAAAGATTCGGACGACAGAACGCAGCCCGCTTTGATTAAGATGTTGCAAATGAGTGCTACGAATGATTTTGAAGCCAGCATCCGCGAATTAAATATTATGCCTTTATCAATTAATTACGAATACGATCCCTGCGATTATTTGAAAGCAAAAGAATTTCAACTTAAACGTGATGACGAAGAATATAAGAAAACGCCAGCAGACGATTTGCTGAACATGTCCACGGGTCTAATGGGCTACAAAGGACGGATATCATATGTGTTTGGAGGTCCTTTAAATGAAATGCCCGAATTACAGAATATCGCTTTGCTCAATCCAAAAGAGAAAGGATTTTATATTGCAGGACTTATTGATAAAGAAATACACAAGAATTACCATTTGTATCCGTGTAATTATGTGGCAGCAGATTTATTGCGTGAGCAATCTGAATTTCAAGCACATTATTCTACCGAAGAAAAGGCGGACTTTGTAACCTACATACAACAACGTTTAGCTAAAATTGATTTGCCCAATAAAGACGAAGCATTTTTGACACAAAAATTGCTCGAAATGTACGCGAACCCTCTGTTAAATCAACAAATAGCACGAGCAGAATCCTAAATTGAAATTTAGCATGCATCAAGCCCCCAAAGTTGACACGATTATACATCAGTACAGCACTTTCTTGATGCTCGAAAGGTCTTTGTCTGACAATACGCATAAAGCCTACGTGCATGATGTACAGAAATTATTGAGCTTTTTCCACGATGAAGGTATTCATTATTTACAGGTTAGTTTGCCTGACCTGCAAAGGTTTTTGTTTCAATTAGCCCGCATTGGTATTCAGGAGCGTTCTCAGGCACGCATCATTTCAGGTATAAAATCGTTTTATGGCTTTTTGGTGCTCGAAAATTGCATAAAAGATGACCCCACAGAGTTGCTCGAATCTCCCAAATTACCTAAAAAAATTCCACAAGTACTTTCTATTCAAGAAATAGATGCTTTGATTCAGGCTGTTAATTTATCCACCGCAGAAGGGCAACGCAACAGAGCTGTATTGGAAACTCTCTATAGTTGTGGTTTGCGTGTGTCTGAACTGGTTGATTTAAAATTATCCGCTATTTATTGGCAAGAAGAATTTATTAGAGTAACGGGCAAAGGAAACAAAGAACGATTAGTCCCCATTTCTAAAACAGCTTTAAAGGAAATCAAGCTTTATTTGGAGGAGCGAATTAATTTGCCGATAAAAAAAGGTAGTGAAGATATAGTTTTTTTAAATAGGCGTGGGAGCAAGCTAACACGGCAAATGATTTTTATTATTATTAACAAAATAGCCGATGAAATCGGCTTAAATAAGCAAATTGGACCGCATACATTTCGGCATTCCTTTGCTACTCATTTGCTAGAGGGAGGAGCAAATCTGCGTGTTATTCAGGAAATGCTTGGGCACGAAAGTATTTTAACTACCGAAATTTACACGCATGTGGATGTGCATTTTTTGAGAGAAACGATACTCTCTTTCCACCCTCGAAACAAAAAATAATTATTGCCAAATTCTTGTTTCAATGCTATTATTCTTGTAACTTTGGTACTTCTATTTTTCCAGAATCATTGTTTTACTCGTAAGTGCTTTTTTATGAAGTTATTAGATACTATTTTTCAGCAAGCAAAAGAGAATATTCGTTGCATAGTACTTCCCGAATCATTAGAAGAACGCACCTTGCGTGCTGCCGATTTTGTGTTGAAACAGCACATTGCACATATACAGCTTATTGGGAATAAAAAAGAGATATTAGAAAAGGCCGCATCTTTGGGCTTGTCGAATATTCACCAAGCAAAGTTTTTCGACCCCGAAATAGATGCTAAAATGAGAGAATACACCGAGCTTTTGTTCAATTGTCGCAAAAGTAAAGGGTTAAGCTATGAAGAGGCTACCGTTTTAGCCAAAAACCCCTTGTATCTTTCGGTATTGATGATAAAAAATGGGGATGCAGATGGCGAATTGGCAGGAGCTGAAAATTCTACAGGAAATGTATTGCGACCAGCCTTGCAAATAGTGAAAACGAAACCTGGTGTAAGCGTTGTGTCTGGTGTTTTCTTTATGGTATTCAAAGATACTTCTATTGGAGAGAATGGTATTTTGGTTTTTGCCGATTGTGCTGTTACACCAAATCCAACGGCTCAGCAGTTAGCCGAAATAGCGGTGGTTACAGCCGAAACAGCTGAAATCCTCGGAGGTTTTACGCCTCGGGTAGCTTTGTTGAGTTTTTCAACGAAAGGCAGTGCTACACATGAAATGGTTGACAAAGTCGTTGAAGCAACCAAATTAGCACAAAAAATGGCCCCTTCCGTATGTATTGATGGTGAATTGCAGCTCGATGCAGCTATTGTGCCTTCTGTTGGTATGGCAAAAGCACCGAATAGTTTAGTGCAAGGACGAGCCAACGTTTTGGTTTTTCCAAGTTTGGAGACAGGAAACATTGCTTATAAATTAGTGCAACGTTTGGCAGGAGCCGAGGCTGTTGGTCCTGTATTGCAAGGAATGGGAGCTCCTATCAATGATTTGTCAAGGGGCTGTTCGGTAAATGATATTATAGGTATGATTGCGATTACAGCAAACCAAGCTCGATAATTAAAAATAGTGGATATATGATAGTTGAAAAAATTGAACAGTTTGCACTAACAAAAAAAGAGCACCAAAAAGCTTTTTTCTCAAAAATAGGCATTGTTGGTTGTGGAAAAGAAGGTAGTATGATTGCTACTTTGGCAGCTCTCAACGATATGGAAGTGGTTTTTATGGAGCCAACAGAAGAGAAGGTGCGGAATGCGTATGCTCGTATAGAAAGGAGACTAGATGCTCGGGTGGAAAATTGGGGCTTAACGCCAGGCGAAAAAAGAGCGATATTGGCTCGCATAAAAGGAACCTTATCGTATGCTGCTTTTAAAGGTTGCGATTTTGTTATTGAATCCATACGGTATGACGATAATACGGGCGAACGAAGTACTGATTTGCGTAGAGAAGTCTTCTTGAATCTTGAAAATGTATTGTCGAAAGAAGCCATTATTGCTACGAATATTTCTACTCCCATTATTACAGAATTAGCTACCGAGCTGGAATATAAAGAGCGTTGTATTGGTATGCATGTTATGAGCAATGTGCCTGATTCACGCATTTTGGAGGTGGTGAAAAGCTTGTATACCAGTGAAGATGTATACACGAAAGTATGCCATTTCGCTCATTTAATAAAACATGAAGTAGTATTAGTTGCCGAATCTGCAGGCTTGGTAAGTATGCGTATCTTTTTTGTGATGCTCAATGAAGCCTGTGATATGCTCATGGAAGGCGTTTCTACCGTAGAAGATATAGATAAAGTGATGAGATCAGGCTTTGGTAATCGCCAAGGAGTATTTAGGACTGCCGACCAAATGGGGATAGAAAAGATTGTAAAGCTCATGGCAAATTTGTACGAAGAATTTGGAGCAACAAAATATAAACCATCGCCTATTTTATTGAGATTATACAGAGCAAAACAATTTGGTGTAAGTCGTGGAAGAGGGTTCTATTCTTACGATGAAAACGGCGAAATTGTAAAATAGTAAATATAGAAAGTATGAAGATATTGGTTTTAAACTGTGGAAGTTCGTCCGTCAAGTATAAATTATTTGACATGGCTACTAAAAAAATATTAGGACAAGGTGGTGCCGAAAAAGTAGGAATGAAAGGTTCTTTTATCAAGCATGCAACCGCTGAGGGCGAAAAAGTCATGATAGAGGGCGAGATATTAGAACATACTATTGCTATTGAATATATTTTGGGCGTGCTGAGTAGTGCGAAGTATGGTTGCTTAAAATCCTTAGAAGAGATTAACGCTGTGGGACACAGAGTGGTACATGGTGCAGAAAGGTTTAACAAGAGTATGCTGATAACTCAAGAGGTAAAAGAGCAAATTGAACAATGTATTGAGATAGCTCCCTTGCACAATCCGCCAAATTTGCGTGGTATTGAAGCGATAGAGATATTGATTCCTGATGTGCCACAGGTGGCTGTTTTTGATACCGCTTTTCATCAAACTATGCCAAAACATGCGTACATCTACGGGATTCCTTATGCCCTGTACAAAAAATACGGTGTGCGGAGATATGGTTTTCACGGTACGAGCCATCGCTATGTGTCGCAACGGGGTTGTGATTTTCTAGGCGTGGATTTTAAAACACAAAAAATAATTACTTGCCATTTAGGTAACGGAGGCTCCATTGCTGCTATAAAAAATGGTGAATCCATCGATACTTCTATGGGATTTACTCCTCTTGAAGGGTTGTTGATGGGTACTCGTTGTGGCGATTTGGATCCTGGTGTTATTCAATACTTGATGGATAAAGAAATGATAGGAACTAGCTCCATTTCTACCTTGTTGAATAAATACAGTGGTGTGTTAGGCGTATCGGGTATATCGTCGGATATACGCGACTTAGCTGAAGCTGCCGAAAAGGGAGATAAAAGGGCGATTCTGGCATTGAAAATATATTCGTATAGAATTAAAAAATACATAGGTAGCTATGCAGCAGCACTTGGGGGCGTGGATATTGTCTTGTTTACTGGCGGAGTAGGCGAAAATCACATAGGTACGAGGGCTCATGTTTGCGAAGATTTAGCGTATATGGGCATTGAAATTGATACAGAACGTAATCAAGTGCAAGGAAAAGAAGCCTTGATAAGTACCGATTCGAGTCGTGTGAAAGTAGCTGTCATTCCTACAGATGAAGAATTTATGATAGCTTCAGATACAGAGGAAATCATATTCTCTTAATAGTACTATATTAGTTTATTCATGCCTCAACTATTGTTGGGGCATTTCTTTTTCTATCTCAAACTGTTCCAAACTAAAGTTCTCTCCATCGAATATGCCATACGAAAAATACGTAATCCAATCACCCAAAAAGATTACTTGCGTATTCTTTTTAACCATGAAATTGAGTAATATATGCCTGTGACCAAATATAAAATAGTCGATGGGTTCGGTCTTTATGTATTCTTTTGCAAAAACAACAAGGTTTTCCTTTTCTTCTCCGTAAAATTTATTTTCACGGTGGTATTGATTGGAGCGATTCTGTTTAGACCATCTTAACCCCAATTTCATATTAATACTAGGATGTACTAGGTTGTATAGAAAGCGTAATGTTTTGGAATGGAATATTTTCTCTATGAAGCGTACAATTAACGGATTATTGCCCAAACCATTGCCATGAGCGATGTAAAAACGTTTGCCGTTAATTTCGGTGATGAATGAATTTTTGTGTACCTGTATACCTAATTCTTTTTCAAAATAGTCGCCTGTCCACATATCGTGGTTCCCAATGAAGAAATGAATATCAATACCGCTGTCGCTCAATTCAGCCAGTTTTCCAAATAAACGAACAAAGCCTTTAGGTATTACGTGTTTGTATTCGTACCAAAAATCGAAAACATCTCCAACTAAATAAATTGCCCCTGCATCTTTCTTAATAAAGTCGAGCCAATCTACCAGTTTTTGTTCTCTATATCGGTCGTTTGTGTATGCTAATGAGCCAAGGTGTGCATCTGATACGAAATATATGTTTTTTTTCATGTTTTTTATTTTGGCAGAAATATTATTTTTCTGTCCCTTCTTTTGACAAAAGTAGCAGAATTTTCCTTATTTTTAACCTCTTATAGCGAAAAAAAATAATTCAGATTCGAATTTCTGTGTTTTTTTGTAGATATTTGCATGTATGTTTGAGATTTTACTAAAAGGCTTTTTAATTGGTATATTGACCTCCATTCCCGTAGGTCCAATAGCTATTTTGTGTATTCAAAAAACATTGAATAAGGGGCATGCTCACGGTTTTTTTTCAGGCTTAGGAGCCGCTACTTCTGACACGGCCTATGCGGCTGTTGCCTTATTTGGTCTCTCTTTTGTGATGTCTTTTATAGAGCAAAATCAATTGCTTATCCAAATTGGCGGAAGCTTTGTTATACTACTTTTTGGCTTATATATTTTCTCCAAAAACCCAGTGGCTGTTCTTAGCAAGAATGTGGCTACCAAAGGAAGTTATTCTCAAGATTTTTTCGCATCTCTTTTCCTTACTTTAAGCAATCCACTTATTATCTTTTTGTTTTTAGGGCTTTTTGCACGATTCAATTTTTTGACGGATATTGAAGGCTCTTTTTATTCTGTGTCAGCTATTCTCGCAGTGTTTGTGGGGGCTGCTACGTGGTGGTTTGTTCTCACATTTATTGCTAGTATTTTTCGCAAAAAACTGAATATAAGGAGTTTGTGGGCTGTAAACAAGCTTACAGGAAGCATCATTATGGTATTGGCTTTAGTGGGACTTGTTTTATCCATTATGGGCAAATCTGTAACCGTATAGCTTATGTGGTACGTTCTTTTCTTTATTCCGTATGTGTTATTGATGCTGATCTTTTTATATGGATGGCACAAGATGCATGTGTCGTCTACTGCAAATAGTTCGGCTAGCACATTTACTTCCATTGTGCTGACTGTACGCAACGAAGAAAAGAACATTGTAAAGCTCATCCATTCCATTGCACAACAATCGCATACGCAATATGAATTGATTATTATCGATGATCATTCCGAAGATGCTACATTTTCGTTAGTAAGTTCTATGGCGAAAGAATTTCTTTCTATTACCTTGCTTAAAAGCGATTTCAAGGGTAAAAAACTATCGCAACGACAAGCTATTTTATCCGCTCAAGGCGAACTTATTGTGTGCATTGATGCCGATGCGTATTATCCACCTACATGGCTAGAGACTTTGGTTCATTTTTATGAACAAGAACGCCCTGATATGATAATCGCTCCTGTACGTATGCATGCTGCTGATAGCTTATTTAGTAAATTACAAGCCTTGGAATTTTTGACCCTTTCTGCTTCTACGGCTGCTAGTGCGTCGGTTGCTAGTGCTATTATGTGCAACGGATCCAATATGGCTTTTACAAAATCGCATTATGTTTCTGTTCAATCTTTGTTGGTGGATGAGGAAGCCTCTGGTGATGATATGTTTTTGCTTGCAGCGACGAAGAAATTAGGACGAAAAGTCCTTTTCTTGCCGTCTAAACAGGCTATAGCTGAGATAGAAACTTCCGATAGCATGTATAGTTTTTTGCAACAGCGCATGCGGTGGATAGCTAAAGCTAAATCGTATGCTGATATGGATATTATAGTTTCTTCCTTAGCTGTTTTCTTTGCACAAGTAGGGATTCTTCTTTGTGGCATTTTATCCTTTTTTAATGTGCATCTCTTGCCTTTTTTTGTATCTTTGTTTCTCCTCAAATTCTTGTTGGATACCCTCTTGCTGTATAAAGCAGCACCTTTGTATAATCAACAAGGTTTAGTGAAGTATAGTATGATTTTATCTGTTGTTTATCCTTTTTATGTGTTCTTTGTGGCGATTTTATCGCTAATAGTTCCTATCCGCTGGAAGGGTAGAAAAATTTAATACCATGTGTATGAAAAAGTGTACGTATTTAATTGTCAGTGTTTTTTTAGTATTGGTAGCGTGTCAATCAAACGACGGCAAAGCTTCGCAAACTTCCGCTCCGTTGCAAGAGAAGGTCAATATTCCGCTATTTAATCCCGATTCAGCCTATGTTTTTGTTGCTAATCAGGTTGCATTTGGTCCAAGAGTGCCCAATTCGGAAGCTCACAAACAGTGTGGTGATTATTTAGTGCGCACCTTACAGCGTTTTGGAGCAGAGGTCTTTGAGCAAAAAGCCGATGTAGTAGCATACGATAAGACCGTGCTACATGCTCGAAACATTATTGCATCGTTTAACCCAGCCACTACAAGCCGTATCTTTTTATGTGCCCATTGGGATACTCGTCCTTTTTCTGACCATGATGCAGATCCTGCTAATTTCCGAACGCCTCTTGATGGAGCAAATGATGGGGCCAGTGGAGTTGGAGTATTGCTCGAATTAGCTCGTTTATTGCAACAACAAGGCGCAACGATTGGTGTTGATATTATCTTTTTTGATGCAGAGGATTACGGTACTCCTTCTTTCGACACATCGGCTGATGGGGAAGATAGTTATTGTTTGGGTTCGCAATATTGGGCAAGAAATCTACACAAGAAAGGCTACAAACCAAAATATGGTATTTTGCTAGACATGGTCGGAGGGAAAAATCCCGTATTCTTGCAAGAAGGCAATTCAATGCGTTATGCACCAGATGTTGTTAAAATGGTATGGGACAAGGCTCACCAGCTAGGATATGCCAGCTATTTTGTTTCAGCGCTAGGCAATCCCATTATTGATGACCATTACTATATCAATAAAATAGCCAACATTCCGTGTATTGATATTATCCATTACACAAATGAAAAGGGCTTTATTGATACTTGGCATACCGTAAACGATACGATGGAGAATATTGATAAATCGACCTTGAGTGTGGTAGGCAATGTCGTTACCGCTATCGTTTATTCTGAAAATTAGCCGTATGTTGCTGTCCTATTTACATCAAGGCATCGTAGAATGTGGATGCGATGAGGCGGGAAGAGGCTGTTTGGCTGGTCCTGTATTTGCTGCCGCGGTTATTCTACCTCCTGATTTTAAAAGTGAGACTTTGCATGACTCCAAATTATTGTCGGAGAAAAAACGCGAAATTTTGCGTCCATATATCGAAGAAAATGCTTTGGCTTTTGCTGTGGGAATTGTGTCTGCGGAAGAGATAGATAACATCAATATTTTGAAGGCTTCTTTTTTAGCAATGCATCGAGCTATTGCTCAATTAGCTATCCAACCACAACATTTGCTTATTGATGGCAATCGGTTTAAAAATACTACGAACATACCACATACTTGTATTGTAAAAGGCGATGGCAAGTATTTATCTATTGCAGCAGCCTCTGTTTTAGCCAAAACATACAGAGATGATTATATGTGCGAATTGCACCAGACCTATCCTTGGTATGGGTGGAATCAGAACAAAGCATACCCAACAAAAGCTCACAGAAGAGCCATAGAGGAGCATGGCATTTGTTCTTTACACCGTAAAACGTTTAAATTATTAAAAACTACCTAAACACGAGTTTGTCCGTTACCCTTAATAAGCCATTTGTAGCTTGTTAATTCAGCTAAAGCCATCGGTCCACGAGCGTGTAGCTTTTGCGTACTAATGCCAATTTCAGCACCCAATCCAAATTGAGACCCATCGGTAAAAGCAGTAGAGGCATTGCTATAGACGCATGCGGCATCTACTTCTTTTTCAAAGCGTTGAATGTGTTCTTTTTTTTCAGAAATAATAGCTTCGCTGTGTTTGGAACTATTTGTAGCAACATGCTCAAGGGCATATTGTATATCGCTCACGGTTTTAATACTCATGCGATATGCTTGAAACTCTGTACCAAAACTCTGTTCATTTGCTTTTTGCAATAAATGTGGTGGATATTTTCCTGCTAAGAAAGTATAGGCTTTGGTGTCTGCTTCAATTACTACATCTTTGTCAGCCAAAGGTTTGCATATATCGCCCAAATCAGCAAGGCGTTTTTCATGTATAATAAAGCAATCCAAGGCATTGCATACGCTTACTCGTCTTGTTTTTGCATTAAATAAGATATCTCGTCCTTTTTCCTTGTCTCCGTATTCATCAAAATAAGTGTGACATACACCAGCTCCTGTTTCTATTACGGGGACTTTGGCATTGTTGCGTACATAATTTATTAAGCCTTTGCTTCCTCTAGGAATGAGCAAATCCACATAATCTACCGCATTTAGCAAGTCGGTAGTAGCCTCTCTACCAGCAGGTAATAGGTGTATGGAGTTTTCGTCTATATCAAAACGTTTCAGTATGTTTTTGATAACTGATACAATAGCCAAATTTGAGTGAAAAGCATCTGTGCCACCTTTAAGCACACATACGTTGCCCGATTTTATACACAAAGAGAAAACATCAAAGCTTACGTTTGGTCTCGCTTCGTAGATGATGCCAATAACGCCAAAAGGGACTGTCGTTTTTGTTAAAAACAATCCGCTAGGCAGGCTTTTTTCTTCCAATATCCGACCCAAAGGGGAAGGTAGCGATGCTACTTTTCGTATATCTTCGGCAATGCCTTGTATTCTGTCTGCATTTAATAATAGACGGTCGTACATTGGATTGGTTTTATCCATTGCATCTAAGTCTTTTTGGTTTGCAGCCAATATAATATCTGTGTTAGCGATTGCCTCATCGGCTAAAGCTATCAAAATTTCATTGATTTTATCGTTGGATACTAAGTTTAATGAGCGTGATGCGATGAGGGCCTTTTTCCCCCATGGTGTGTCTTGAGTCATGTTAGTCTAAATATAAATAATCATAATGAACCAAAGGGCGTTGTCCTTTTTTGCCTATTAATTGTGTGGCTTTTACATTGTCATAGCGTGCTTTCCCTACACCAATTTGAACTCCTTTGTCGTCAATAATTTTAATGATGTCATCTTTTTCAAATTCTCCGATAATCTTTGTTATCCCTACAAACAATACGGAGGTTGCTTTTTTACCTAAAAGAGCAATGCGTGCTCCTTCGTTAATATGTATTTCGCCTTTGGCGAATCCGTCGCTGTGAGCTATCCATTTTTTTACGTTTGACGCTTCTTTGCGGTTAGCAATAAATTGTGTGCAGACTATATCTTGATCTTCATCAAGCAAATCCAATAAGATGTTGTCTTTTTTGCCATTGGCAATATATACATTGATACCTTCATCGGCTACTTTGCGAGCAATGGCTGTTTTGGTCAACATCCCGCCTCGTCCGAAAGAAGATTTATTTGTTTGGATATATTGTGATAGGCTTTTGTTGGGAGCTACTTGTCTGATTACCTGCGATTTTGGGTTTTCAGGGTCTCCGTTATATATCCCGTCAATGTTGCTAAGAATGATTAAAGCTTCCATTCCCATCATGGTGGCGATTAAGCCCGAAAGTTCATCGTTGTCTGTAAACATTAATTCCGTAACTGAAATAGTATCGTTTTCATTCACAATGGGTATTACCTTGTGTGTTAGCATTTCGCTGATGCAGTTTTTTTGGTTTAGGTAGTGGCGGCGAGAGCCTAAGTTTTCTTTTGCGGTAAGCACTTGTCCACAAAAAATGCCGTGCGCCGTCATTAGTGTATGGTAGTGATTCATTAATTTTACTTGTCCTACAGCCGAAAATAACTGTCTGCTAGAAACAGAGTCTAATTCTTTTTTTAATTTAAGGGCACTTTTTCCCGCAGCTACAGCTCCAGAAGAGATAAGAATAACATCTACACCTGCTTGGTGCAAGATGGCTATTTGATTGACTAATTTTGAAATACGTGGAATGTCTAATTTCCCGTTTTTTTGTGTTAATACATTGCTACCTATCTTTATAGCAATTTTTTTAAATTTTAATCCCATTATGCGAGGTTTCTGTTTTAATTTTTTTTACTTTTACAAAATTAAAAAAAAAAAGCTAATTAGCACTAATTAAATCAGTAAATATGAAGAAGTATGTTGTTTTAGGTCTGTTGTCGGTGTTCCTAATGAGCTGTTCTACAGTGGCTTTTACAGGTAGAAAACAGTTGCTTTTGGTGTCTGATGCCCAAATTCTGGAGGCAAGTTTTACACAATATTCTGAGTATATTTCTACTGCTAAATTGTCTAGTAATAAGGTTGCTACGCAGCAGGTAAAGCAGGTTGGCGTAAAAATTGCCGCAGCAGTAGAGAAGTATCTCAAAGAAAATGGGAGAGAAGCGGATATTGCAAATTTCTCTTGGGAATTTTCATTGGTAGAAGATCCCAATGTGAATGCGTTTTGTATGCCTGGAGGAAAAGTGGTGTTTTACGAAGGTATTTTGCCTTTTTGTAAAGATGAAAATGGTTTAGCGGTTGTAATGGGGCACGAAATTGCACATGCTGTGGCAAAACATGGCAATGAGCGTATGAGTCAAGAGATGGTAACTCAGGCAGGTCTAGGGCTTGCTGGTGTAGCCCTTTCTTCTACGTCTGAAGTAACGCAGCAGTTAATGGGCACTGTTTTTGGTTTAGGCATGCAATATGGCGTTACATTGCCGTATTCGCGCAAGCATGAGTATGAAGCAGATAATTTAGGCATGGTTTTTATGGCAATGTCTGGTTACGACCCTCGTGGAGCAGTAGTTTTCTGGGAAAGAATGTCCGCAGGAAAAGACGGCAGTGCTCCTGAATTTATTAGTACGCACCCTTCTGATGCGAAACGAATTCAAGCAATGCAGAATAATATGCCCGCAGCTCAAGAGTATTACAAAAAATAGAGCTTTATTTTTGTTGCATAATAAGCCCCTTGTAAGTTAGTTGCTTAAAGGGGATTTTGTTGTTACTTTATTTCTTAGACGGATATTTACGTGTTTTTTTTGCCTTGCTTGGTGCAGGAGCTGTTGATATAATCTCCAAGCATTCATCCAGAGTTAATTCTGCTGGGGTTTTGGTCTTAGGGATTTTATAGTTCAGCTTATTTTGGCAAATATATGGACCATATCTACCGTTTAAAATTTGTATAGAAGCGTCTTCATCAAATGTTTTCAGCACCTTATTCTTATCTGCTTCACGTTTGCGTTCTATCAGTTCTAAGGCTTGCACTACTGTGATTTTTAGCGGGTCTATATCTTTAGGAATAGAATAGAAGGCTGAGGCATGTTTTACGTAAGGACCAAATCGTCCGATGGCAACAATCAAATCTTTCTCTTCAAATTGTCCGATAGTCTGTGGCAGTTTGAATAATTCTAAAGCTTCTTCTAAGGTTATTGTTTCAATAGATTGGTCTTTATTGAGCGGAGCAAATTTTGGTTTCTCTTCGTCAGAGGTTAAGCCAATTTGTGCAATAGCCCCATACCTACCAATTTTTACAGAGATTGGTTTGCCCGTTTTAGGGTCGTCGCCCAATACACGTTCGCCCACTTTTTTGGTTGAATTTTGCAAGGATTCTTCCACCAAGGGGTGAAATCCTTTGTAAAATGTATCAATGGCTTTTTGCCATTTTAATTTTCCAGAAGCGACTATGTCAAATTCTTTCTCAACTTTAGCCGTAAAGTCATAAGCGAGTACAGCATCAAAATGTTCTACTAAGAAATCTGTAACTACCGTACCTATATCGGTAGGAAATAGTTTTGATTTTTCTGTGCCAAATACTTCTTCGTTTTTCTTGTCTGTAATTGTTCCGTTTTCTAGCAGAAGGGTATTGAAGGCTCTTTTTTCACCGTCTCTATCTCCTTTTTCTACGTATTCTCTATTTTGTATCGTGCTGATAGTCGGTGCATACGTTGATGGACGGCCAATGCCTAGCTCTTCCAGTTTTCGTACCAAGCTAGCTTCTGTGTAGCGAGGTGGGCGTTGAGAAAAACGCTCTGTGCTAATAATTCGTTTGTATTCCAACTCATCGTTTACACGCAATGGCGGTAGCATTTTTGCATCTTCGTTTGTATTGGTGTCTTCATCATCGTTCGACTCCATATATACTTTTAAGAAACCATCAAAAACTAGCACTTCACCTGTTGCGTTAAATTTCTCGCTAGTGGTAGAAATACCGATGGAAACGGTTGTTTTTTCAATTTCTGCATCCGCCATTTGCGAAGCTATGGTACGTTTCCAGATTAGTTCATACAAGTATTTCTCTTGTCGTGTACCTTCTACTGTATGGTGAGACAAATCCGTTGGGCGTATAGCCTCGTGTGCTTCTTGTGCTCCTTTTGATTTGGTAGTATATTGCCGCACATGCACATATTTTTCTCCCGCAAAACGTGTAATCTCCTCTTTGGCAGTGTTGATAGCCAAGGACGATAAGTTTACCGAGTCGGTACGCATATAGGTAATAAACCCATTTTCATATAGTTTTTGTGCCAACATCATCGTTTGCGATACAGAATATCCTAATTTGCGAGCAGCTTCTTGTTGCAAAGTAGATGTTGTAAAGGGAGCTGCAGGCGTTTTTTTGCTCGGTTTTTTGCTAATATCCTCAATCGTAAACAGGGCATCTTTACATGTTTCTAAAAATGCTTGCGCTTCTTTTTTTGTTTTAAAACGCTTTGGAAGTTCCGCAGGCAATTCGATTGTATTACCATGTGTATCTTTGGTAATAAAAATTGCCGTTACTCTAAAATTAGCTTCTGCTGTAAAATTGTTAATTTCGCGCTCTCTTTCTACAATGAGACGAACGGCTACCGATTGTACACGTCCAGCACTGAGTGAGGGTTTAATTTTTCTCCATAAAATCGGTGATAGTTCAAAACCCACTATGCGGTCGAGCACCCTACGTGCTTGCTGAGCATCTACTAATGCTAAATCAATGGAGCGAGGAGTTTCGATTGCCTCTAATATGGCGTTTTTTGTAATTTCGTGAAAAACAATGCGTTTTGTATTCTCTTGCGTAAGTGCTAATTCTTCGTATAAGTGCCATGCAATGGCCTCTCCCTCGCGGTCCTCATCGGAAGCTAGCCATACGGTTTCTGCCGCTGCTGCTTTCTTTTTCAACTCGCTTACGAGTTTTTTCTTATCAACAGGAACTTCGTATATCGGGTTGTAATTATTTTCAAAATCAATGCTGATATCTTTCTTTTTTAAATCGCGAATATGTCCGAAACTAGAAACTACGTGAAAATCTTTCCCCAAAAATTTTTCTATCGTTTTGGCTTTTGCCGGTGACTCAACAATGACTATATTCTTACTCATTTTTCTATCGCATTAGGAGATTAGTAAACAAAATTCGGTGCAAAAGTAATAAAATTGAGATTGTTTAAACTATTTTTAGTGATATAAATGGATGTTTTCATGGTTTTTAGACTAAATTATGAAATATAGTCTAAAATATTTGCTTATTCAATTCTCATTGCTTAACTTTGTTATCAGATAAGAATAATTATTATTTAGAATGGAGGAATTATTAGTTTCCTTGCAACAGCGTTTAGCTTCGAGTGGCTTAAAAGTTACTCCGCAGCGTTTGGCTGTTTTTGAAGCAGTAATTGGGAATACGTCCCATCCTACCGCAGAAGCAATTATATCTCGTGTTCAACAGCTACATTCTAATATTGCTGTAGGTACTATATATAATGTATTAGATGCTTTGGTCGCAAAGAAATTGATTAAACGTGTGAAAACGGATAAGGATAGTATGCGGTACGACGCTGTATTACTCGACCATCATCATTTGTATTGCTCCGAAACGGGAGAAATTTATGATTATTACAATGAAGAGTTGAGTGCTATGATAGCTACTTATTTTACAGAAAAGGGGATTCCCGATTTTGAAATTCACGATATTAAACTACAAATAAACGGGAAACACAAGTAATATAATAGTAATAAATTAAAAAGAAAAAATGATGGAAAACAACCAAGAATTTTATGCCATGCCTCGCATTGGCGAACAAGCACCTAGTTTTAAAGCCGTTACTACACAAGGTGACATTAACTTTCCCGCTGATTATAGCGGAAGTTGGGTAATTTTATTTAGTCATCCTGCTGATTTCACACCAGTATGTACATCGGAATTTATGACGTTTGCTAGTATGCAAGATCAATTTGAACAAGCTAATTGTAAATTAGTAGGTTTGTCAGTCGATGGTTTGTACAGCCACATTGCATGGCTTCGTACTATCAAAGAAAAAATTGAGTATAAAGGCATGAAAGATATAGAGGTGACCTTTCCTTTAATTGAGGATATCTCTATGGATGTAGCAAAAAAATATGGTATGATGATGCCAGGAGAAAGTAGTACAAAGGCCGTAAGAGCTGTATTTGTAATTGACCCAAAAGGGATTATCAGAACCATTATTTACTATCCGTTGAGTTTAGGGCGTAATTTTGATGAGCTTTACCGTGTGGTATTAGCACTTAAAACCGCCGATGAATTTGGTGTAGCTACACCAGCTGACTGGCGTCCAGGTGATGAGGTTATCGTTCCGACCGCAGGTTCTTGTGGCGTAGCAAAAGAAAGAATGGAAAGTCAAGACGCAACTACAAAATGCTACGATTGGTTCTTCTGTACCAAAAAGTTAGATAAAGATGTGGTATTGAATAAGATTCTTAAAAAATAAGATTTGGATTTCTTTTATTTAGTGTAAATGGAGGAGGATATTGGTTACAAATGTAACGGATATCCTCCTCTTCTGTTGTAGGGTGTTGTATGGCATGTAGAGTTCCTGATTCATGCTAAAAGGATAGTTTTTGTTTTAAATACACCTAAACTATTGTTTTTAAAGATAAATTGTATATTTTTGTGTCTCATATACTAATTCTTAACCAATTTGATAATTGTAAAATTCGTAAACTATGTCACAAAACAATGCATTTGTTGGTAAAAAAATCAAATCTATTCGTGAAAGTAAAGAAATCACGGTAGAACAATTAGCCGAGCGCTCAGGTTTGGCAACAGAGCAAATTTTATCTATCGAAGAGGATGAAAAATTGCCTTCGTTAGCTCCTTTAACCAAAATTGCACGTGCTTTGGGCGTACGATTGGGTACGTTTTTAGATGACAATACGGAAATAGGACCTGTTGTGTGTCGCAAACACGAACAAGTGGGCAGCCTTAGTTTCTCTAACGATACAGTAGGAGCACGTAAGCACATGGATTATTATTCGCTTGCTGGACAAAAAGCTGGTCGCCATATGGAGCCTTTTTTTATAGAAATTCAACCATCTGTAAGCAAAGATTTTGTTTTGTCTGCACACGAAGGTGAAGAATTTATCTATGTTTTGAACGGTGAAATCGAGATTAATTACGGAAAAGAGGTGTATCATCTTGCCGAGGGCGATAGTATTTTTTACGATTCTATCGTAGAACACCATGTGCATGCACACAAAGAAAAAGGTGCCAAAATTTTAGCCGTAGTGTATAGTCCGTTTTAATTCTCATTCATCTAGAGTAAAAAAATATGCAATTATCAGATAGAACTATTGGAGGTTGGCTCGAATATTGGGCAGAACAAACTCCAGATAAAGAATGCATCGTGTATTCTGACAGAGATTTACGATTTACGTGGAAAGATTTTGATCAACGGGTAAATGAATTGTCGAAAGGACTACTCGCCATTGGTATTGAAAAAGGACACCATGTGGGAATTTGGGCTACGAATGTGCCAGATTGGTTAACTTTTTTGTTTGCTACCGCAAAAATTGGGGCCGTATTGGTAACAGTCAATACCAACTACAAACAGCATGAATT
>JAGNUZ010000170.1 GCA_017986765.1 Paludibacteraceae bacterium
TGGGAGGGTTACATTCTTTTCTTGTAATCTTTTAAATAATTTTGTTGTCATAATGTATAGTGTTAATAATTCTATTGATTGCATGAGATACAGTCTATATATACTGGTGTCGCATGTGTTTTTTATTGATATATGGTTATTATACTTTTTTTCTGATTTGAGTATTTTTTGCATCAAAAATATAATTATCACAAAGATAAAAAATATTTTAATACTTTTTTTTTTTCCGATTAAAAATGTTTCTTTTTTCTCATTTTATGCATTTGCTGGAGCAATTACGATGAGTAGTTCTGCTTTTTCCGTTTGTCTGTTTTTAATTGTGTGTTTATTTTTAGCATTAAAAAAGGCACTATCACCCTCACGCAATTCGTATGTTTTTTCGTCAATAGTGATATGTGTGTTTCCTTTCATTAGGTAACACATACGCTGACCACTATGTGACGCGAAGAGGTCTTCAATTTTTTCGTTTTGATTCAATATGACCACAAAGCTATCCATTTGTTTGTTGCTATCTTCGTTTGGAATTTGATAGATAGTTGCTTCGCAATCGTGTATTTTTATGCTATTGTATGCTGAAAATCGACTTATGGGAGAGTGAGACAGTCCTTCATTTTCCCCGATTAATTCGCCCACGGTCGTGTGCAATTGCTTAGCAATAGATTTGAGCGTAATAATGGATGGATATGCTTTGGCATTTTCAATTTGGGACAGAGCACTTGGGGTTATTCCAACCTTTGTTGCCAAATCTCCCAATGCCATATTGTAGATTCTTCTGTACTTTTTTATTCTTTCGCCTATTCTTTTCATTTGCCTCTATAATCTGAGTACAAAGATAGTTTTATTATTTAACAAATTAAGTAGCACTTAAGAAAAGTTTCCTTGATTAACTTTTTTTAGATAAATCCGATACCCAAAAGAACAGAAAGAATGATAAGCATAGCTGCTACTAATAGCTGGATGAGGCGTAGGGTAACTTTTTTCAGGAGCTTCTTTCCAATAATAGCACCCGCAATGGCAGCACCACTAGCACTTACTAGTAAGAGGATGTTTTCGTGCATATCAGCACCCGTAAATTGTGCGGCATAGACTGATAGGCGTGTGAAGTCCACTAAACTTGCAATAACAACCCCCGTAGCAATATATGCTTCTTTTGATAATCCGCTTTTGATTAGAAAAGCACTGCGTACTGCCCCTTGAATGCCACTCAGCCCGCCAAAAAATCCGCTTAATATACCACCAATTATAAGCTTGTCTTTGCCAAATTGAATTTTTTGTGCTGCAGGAGCAATTTCAAAAATAGAGAAAAAGAGTAGAATAATAGCAATCATTAATTTTACAGGCTCAATTTCCATGGTTTTTCCCAATAACTCATAACTGAATAATATGGGTAAATTTGTCATACGCAACAACAACCATGCTCCTACGAACGAGGCTAAAATGGCTGGAATGCCAAATCGAAAGAATACACCTTTGTCTGTTTGTTTGCCAACCAAAGCTATTTTAAATACATTATTGCTAAAATGCACTACCCCCGTGAGTGCTACGGCTATTTCGATAGGGAAAAATAAGGCAAATACGGGCATAAGAATTGTTCCTAGACCAAACCCTGAAAAGAAGGTAAGGATCGCTGTTACAAAGGCTACTATTGAAATAATGATGACTTCCATGTATGTCTGTTTTTCGTTAATATTTTCGTTGTTGTACAAAAATACGGTTTATTCACCTTATGTGTATGGTATAAAAACAGTAAAAAATGGTATTATTGAAAAAATTGTTGTCTAAATTGCACTGGAGTAATGCCTTCGTTTTTTTTAAAGAATTTTACAAAGTGAGATGAATCACTAAAAAACAATAAGTCGGCTATTTCAAATACGGTTTTATCTGTATGAAGGATGTATCTTTTGGCTTCTACGAGTAAGTGATTGTTGATGTGTGTTGTGGCATGTATTTTGCCGTGTTTTAAACAAATTGCATTTAAGTTTTGCGGAGTTGTATGTAATAAAGCTGCATATTGATATACTTTATGATGGGTGTGAATATGTTGAAGTAGTAATTTGCTGAATTGTTCAAATACTGTATGATTTGTTTCAGATTGTATTTGTTGATCGTGTGTTAATAGTAATAATGAGGCAAATAATGATTGTAATAATCCATGTAGGATGAATGGAGAAAACTGACTTGGGTTATTGTATGCTTTGTTCAATTCTTCCAAAATTGTATGTGGAATAGTGTCTGCTGATACATTAATTTCAGTATGATAGGACAGTTGCTTGTATAGTAAACAAAGGTTTTTTTCATTTATGGCATCAAACTCTTCGTTGCTAAACAAGATAACATAGCCTTTGGGGATAGACGTGAATTGCCAATAATGCATTTGTCCTGGTTGCAGAAAATAACAAACGGGAGCTTGTATAAGGTGATTTTTCGATTCTATTTGGTGAAATCCATTGCCTTCTAGCAAAATAATTAGCTCGTAATAGTTATCGTGTTTGTGAGGGTTGGTTCTTTTTATTTGCTCTTTAAACGAGAAATTTTAAGTGTGTCTTTTTGTAATTTACTTTTTAAGGTTATCTCGCTATGGGTTTCCATGATGGTTATAAAAGTTGGTTCTTAGACGTAGTCCCATCTGTAAAATCAATAATATTTTGCATCGTGGTTTCTGCAATTTGCGTAAGAGCTTCGTGTGTAAAGAAGGCTTGATGCGAGGTGATTAGCACATTGGGGAATGTCATTAATCGCATTAGAATATCGTCAGAAATAATGTTTTCCGAAAAATCGTGAAAGAAAAGTTTTTCTTCTTCTTCGTACACATCTATACCTAAATATCCCAAAGCTCCCGTTTTGAGGGCTTCTATAGCCTCTTTGGTGTCGATAAGTGCCCCTCTGCTGGTGTTTATTAACATTGCTCCGTGTTTCATTATGCTAAATTCTTTGGTACTAATCATGTGTCGGGTATGCTGATTGAGTGGGCAATGTAACGAAAGGATATCAGCT
>JAGNUZ010000048.1 GCA_017986765.1 Paludibacteraceae bacterium
ACTATTGGCAGTCGAAAATGACAATCTACTCGGATATTTAGGCCTACTACCTGATACCATCTCTATCCATAGCGAACTACCATATAAGGTTATTTGGCTAAGTTGTATGTGGGTTTCTCAACAAGCTCGTGGCAAAGGAATTAGCATGCAACTCCTTCAAAAATCGTTTGAGCTTGGCAATAAAAATATATTATTAGCTGATTATGTGCCTTTTACAAAAACGATATACGACAAAACGCATCAATTTAACGAAGAACCCTACTCAAAAAAAGGCATTCGGTTGTACATTAAAGCTGATTTTCAACACATTCTCCCTCCTAAAAACGCATTTTTAGGTAAACTAACAGGGATTTTCAAGGCAATTGATTATAGTGTGAATATGCTTTTAAATCTCCGACTATCTTTCTATAAAGAAGATGTGTCACAGTTGATTTTTGAATATAGTGACCAGATTGATGACGAGGTAAATGATTTTATTATTTCCAAACAGGCAACCGAGCTTTTCAAACGACAAAAAGACGATTTGAATTGGATTATACAGCACCCATGGATACTCTCTGCCGATGAAAAAGACGCATTAAATACGAAATATTATTTTTCATCCACAGCAAAAACATTCAATTTTTACGCATTAAAGATTAGAAATGCAGATAATCGACTCATCGCTTTTATGATTTTCTCCAAAAGGGAAAATACCCTCAAACTACCCTATCTCTATCATGACAACTGTATAGACACGGTAATAAAAGTGCTTAATTACCATATTATCAAATGGAAAATAAACACCTTCACAAGCTATCATTCAGAGCTAGCACAAACTTTGATGAATAAAAAAACGCCTGCCATCTATAAAAAAGTAACTCAACGCAACTACATGATTTCGTCAGCGCTCAAAAACACTTTATTTCACAGCAACCATGACATTCAAGATGGTGATGGCGATTGCGTATTCACGTAACATTCTTATTCTATGAATGGAGACACAAAACTCATTCGATAAATAAAAAGCAAATCAGCAAAAAAATCAATATTGTTTTCTATCTTTGTTTGTAAAAAATAATATAGGAATTATTCAACCAACCGAATTTAGAGCGTTTGTAGTTGAAGAAGATGGGAATTATATTAGAGAAGTAAAAACAAAACTCATAAGTGATTTACCAGAAGGAAACTTATTGATTAAAATGCAATACTCGTCTCTAAATTATAAAGATGCACTTTCGGCGATGGGAAATAAAGGTGTTACTCGGAAATATCCACATACACCAGGAATTGATGCCGTTAGTACAATTGTATCTTTGAAAACAAGTAAATTCAAAGTTCTGGATAAAGTAATTGTAAGCAGTTATGATTTGGGAATGAATACAGACGGAGGGTTTAGCCAATTTATTAGAATACCTGAAAGCTGGGCGATTAAACTATCTGAAAACTAAATAAAAAAAAAACTAAATAAAAATGCAAGAAAATAACTATCCATCTAGAAAACCTGCCGCAAAACATCAACCCAAAGGTCTTCAGATTCTGTACGAAGACAAAGAAATTCTAGTTGTAAATAAAAATGCTGGTCTGCTCACTATGGGAACTGACAGAGAGAAACAGAGAACAGCCCATTTCATCTTGAATGAATACGTAAAAAGAGGCGTTGTGCGATCAAGGAATCGGGTATTTATCGTACACAGACTTGATAGAGACACTTCTGGCTTGCTGGTCTTTGCCAAAAACGAAGAAGCAAAACATTATTTGCAAGATAATTGGAAAGATTTCAGCAAACAATATATAGCTGTTGTGCATGGCGTACTGGAGGAAAAAGAAGGTGTGATTACATCCTATTTAATGGAGAACAAAGCCCTGAGAGTCTATTCTGTACAAGATGCAGAGGAAGGCAAGTTGGCTAAAACAGGCTACAAAGTAATTAAAGAATCAGAGAACTTCAGTTTTCTGGAAATTCACCTCTTTACCGGTAGAAAGAATCAAATACGTGTGCATCTATCTGAACTGGGACATCCCATTGTTGGCGACAAAATTTATGGCACAGTGAAAGGATATAAAAGTTTAGCGCTTCATTCTTCTTCTCTTACCATAAAACATCCTATTACGCACAGAGAAATGAATTTTGCAACAGAGATTCCTCACTATTTCAAGGCATTGCTAAAAAAACAGCCACAAAAATCAGTATAAACATACCGAGTACACAATCTCGTATAATCAAAAAGAGCTTACCTTTTTACAAGGTAAGCTCTTTTTTCTATTACATTAGTTCAATGTATTCTATCGACTATCTAAGTGCAGCTTGAGCAGCAGCTAAACGAGCGATTGGCACACGGAATGGAGAACAACTTACGTAATTCAATCCTGTTCTGTGGCAGAATTCTACTGATGATGGTTCGCCACCATGCTCACCACAAATACCTACTTTAAGGTCTGGACGAACCGCTCTACCGTTTTGAGTAGCCATAGTTACTAATTGTCCTACACCTTTTTGGTCAAGCACTTGGAATGGGTCGTTTTTCAAAATTCCTTTTTCCAAATAAATGGGTAAGAATTTAGCAACGTCATCACGGCTATAACCGAAAGTCATTTGAGTTAAGTCATTTGTACCGAATGAGAAGAATTCAGCTTGTTCAGCAATACGTTGTGCAGTAAGTGCAGCACGAGGTATTTCTATCATTGTACCTACTTTGTATTCAATTGAATCGCCTCTTTCTGCAAATACTAATTTAGCAGTTTGGTCGATAATTGTTTTTTGAGCAGTAAACTCGTGCAAGATACCAGTAAGAGGAACCATAATTTCTGGAATGGCTACAATACCTTTCTTTTTCAAGTTCAATGCTGCTTCTAAAATTGCACGTGTTTGTGTTTCTGTGATTTCTGGGTAAGTGTTACCTAAACGACAGCCACGGTGTCCTAACATTGGGTTAGATTCTGATAAAGCGTGTACGCGTGCAGCAATTTCATCTACATTTAAACCCATTTCGTGAGCCATTTCCAACTGACCTTTTGCATCGTGAGGAACAAACTCATGCAAAGGAGGATCGAGTAAACGTACAGTTACTGGAAGACCATTCATTGCTTCGAATATACCTTCAAAGTCTTCTCTTTGCAATGGCAATAATTTTACTAAGGCTTTACGACGACCTGCTTCATCTTCTGATAAAATCATTTCGCGCATCGCTTTAATTTTGTCGCCTTCAAAGAACATGTGCTCTGTACGAGTAAGACCAATACCTTGAGCACCAAAGTTGCGAGCAATTTGAGCATCATGAGGGGTATCTGCATTTGTGCGTACTTGTAAGCGAGCATATTTATCAGCCAAAGTCATTAATTCAGCAAAGTCACCACTTAGAGCAGCTTCTTGCGTTTCAATTTTCCCTGCATACAACAAACCTGTTGTGCCGTTTAACGAAAGCCAGTCACCTTCATTTAAGGTTACGCCACCCACCTTCATTTGACGAGTTTTGTAATCAATGACTAAACCGTTAGCTGCAGAGATACAACATTTACCCATACCACGAGCTACTACTGCAGCATGAGAAGTCATACCACCACGAGTAGTAAGAATACCTTGTGCAGCATACATACCTTTCAAATCTTCTGGAGAAGTTTCTACACGGCAAAGGATTGTTTGTTTACCTTGATTAGCCCATTCTTCTGCATCTTCTGCAAAGAATACGATTTGACCAGAAGCAGCACCTGGAGAAGCTGGTAATCCTTGAGACAAAGCTTTTGCTTGTGCTATCGCTTTTGGATTAAATACTGGGTGTAATAATTCGTCTAATTTTTCTGGTTCACAACGTAATAAGGCTGTTTTCTCATCGATTAAACCTTGTTTTAACATTTCCACAGAAGTTCTTACCATAGCAGCACCCGTACGTTTTGCGTTACGAGTTTGAAGCATCCACAATTTACCATCTTGGATAGTAAACTCGATATCTTGCATATCTGTATAGTGGTTTTCTAATTTTTGTTGAATAGCATTTAAGTCAGCATAAGCAGCTGGCATAGTTTCTTCTAAAGAAGGATATTTAGCCAAACGATCTGCTTCGCTCACACCTTGCATTTTAGCCCATCTGCGTGAACCTTCGATTGTAATTTCTTGGGGTGTACGAATACCAGCTACTACGTCTTCACCTTGAGCATTGATTAAGTATTCACCATTGAATATGTCTTCACCTGTACTTGCATCACGTGTAAACGCAACACCAGTAGCAGAGTTATTTCCCATATTACCAAATACCATTGCTTGAACGTTTACAGCAGTACCCCATTCAGCAGGTATTTTATTCATTTTACGATAAAGAATTGCTCTGTCATTCATCCAGCTATTAAATACTGCTAAAACAGAACCCCAAAGTTGTTCCCATGGAGAAACTGGAAAGTCTTTTCCAGTAACATCTTTTACTGCTTTTTTGAATTGAGCTACTAATTCCTTTAAGTCTTCAGTAGTTAATTCTGTATCTAGTTCCACATTTCTTTTGTGTTTCATTGCTTCAATGATCACTTCGAATGGATCTTCGTCTTCTTTCGATTCTGGTTTCATACCCATTACTACGTCACCGTACATTTGTACAAAACGACGGTACGAATCCCAAGCAAAACGAGCATTACCGCTTTTTTCAGCAATAGTTTCTACTGCTTCGTCGTTCAAACCAAGGTTAAGAATAGTATCCATCATACCAGGCATAGATGCTCTTGCACCTGAACGTACTGATACTAACAGAGGGTTTTTGTTATCACCAAATTTAGGACCGTCAACAGCCGCTTCAATTTGTTTCATTGCAGTTTCTACTTCTGCCTTGATAGTTTTAACGACTTCTTCTTCGCCAATTTTGTAGTACTCATTACACACTTCTGTTGTAATCGTCATTCCAGGAGGAACAGGAACACCAATAAGGTTCATGTCTGCCAAGTTGGCTCCTTTTCCACCTAGTAGGTCTTTCATCGAACCCCCACCTTCAGCGGTTTTGTTTCCAAAAAAATAAACTCTTTTCTTGTCCATAAAAATTAAAAAATTAAAAATTATTTTGAATAAACACTTGTTTTCTAATAAATAGAGTGCAAAGATAATTCAATTCTTGTTATAATGAAAATTTTAATGTTTTGTTTAGCAAGAATCTAGCTAAACAAAGGCAAAACAAGGAAGGACTAATACATCCTTTCTCCAAAAATACCACTTCCTACACGTATCAGCGTAGCTCCTTCTTGTATAGCTAAGGGATAATCATGCGTCATACCCATAGATATTTCTTTAAAAAAGCATGCTGAAGGGAAAAAAGCCATGTTGATATGTTGAAAATATTCGTGCAAAGTATGAAATTCACGTTGCACTTGCCTCTCATCGTCTGTATCCGTAGCCATTCCCATCACTCCACAAATGCGAATGTGCATAAAATCTTGCCAAGCATTATCCGTAAGTAACTGAACACATTCGGGCAATGTCATGCCAAATTTCGTATCTTCTTCGGCTATACGCAACTGCAACAAACAATCGACAATGCGTTCATTTTTAGCAGCTTGCTTATTAATCTCTTGTAATAACCGAAGGGAATCCACTGCGTGAATGACACTGACGTATGGAACAACCTCTTTCACCTTGTTGGTTTGCAGATGTCCAATAAAATGCCATTCGATATCGGCAGGCAATGTTTGTGCTTTGGGAACAAACTCTTGTGCTTGGCTTTCACCAAAAAGGCGTTGTCCTGCACGGTAAGCCTCCAGAATACTTTCAGAAGGGTTATATTTAGAAACAGCTACCAAACGCACTTGCTTTGGTAACTGTTTCTGTATAATTTCAATATTTCTTGAAATTGTTGTCAATCTATACTACTGGATTAAAATCTGCTTTCAATCACTTTCCAATCAACAATAGCCCATACTGCATTGATATAGTCTGGACGTTTATTTTGGTAATCAAGGTAATATGCATGTTCCCATACATCAAATGTAAGCAATGGTTTTAATCCTTTAGTTAAAGGAGTACCTGCGTTACTTTCTTTGGTAATTTCCAATTTACCGTCAGTATTAATTACTAACCACGCCCAACCTGAACCAAAAACAGTAGTAGCTGCTGCTGAAAACTCTTTTTGGAAGTTATCAAACGAGCCAAAAGTGGCATCAATAGCTTTCGCCAAAGCACCTTCTGGCTTTGCTTTAGGGTTGGTTGAAAATTGTTCAAAATAAAATTCGTGGTTGAATACTTGTGCGGCATTATTAAAAATTGGACCGTCAGATTCTTTGATAATAGAAAGCAAATCCATGTTTTCAAATTTGGTACCTGTTTTTAGGTTATTCAAATTATTCACATATGCTTGTAAATGCTTGCCGTGGTGATACTCTAATGTATCTTGACTTAATACTGGTGCTAAAGATGTTAGACCATAAGGTAATTTTGTCAGTTCAAAATTCATATTCTTATTTTTTTTAAAATGTTTAACAAAAAAAATTAATTCGATGTTCAAATATACGCAAAAAAAATGGAAAGGCAAAAAAATTAAGAGTTTTTAGCAGTCTATTACCTAAATCGAATATCCTCTATCACAGTCTTTCCAACCTGTTCATTCAAGGCCTTCAACAAATTCGTTTTACTCATCATCAATTCGTTACGCAATACTGCTGAACTTATTTTTACATACAATACTTTATTTTTAATAAGTAAATCAGAGGTATATTGGCTCACGGTACTCCCCAGCACCTTTTCCCACGATTGCAGGATATCAACCTCATCAAGTTTGGGTTGCAAATTTTGTTGTTGAAAAATTTGCTTGATAACATCATCAATACTTTCTGTGTTTTTCTTTCTCATTGCTTTTTAGTCTGTAAAAACACCTTGTTCGTTTACCGAGAAAATACGGTTCGATTGAGGCAATTGGCTCAAAAAGCCCACAAGATGATCCCTATTGGTATCTGTAATGAAAATTTGCCCAAAATTGTCGCCCGACACCATCTCTATAATTTTATTCACCCGTGTAGCATCTAATTTATCAAAAATATCATCTAATAAAAGTATTGGATTGCAGGCATGTATTTTTTTCAAAAAGTCGAATTGAGCCAATTTTAGGGCAACCAAAAAAGTTTTATTCTGACCTTGCGAACCTGTTCTTTTTACAAAATACTCTCCCAAAAACATTTCCAATTCATCTTTATGTACACCTTTGGTGGTATAGCCCAGTAAACTGTCTTTTGCTCGATATTCTTGAAATTGCTCTTGCAAGCTACCGTTTTCGAGATGTGATTTGTACACAATATTCACCACCTCATCTACTTGTGCAATGGCGTTATAATACGATTGAAAAACAGGCAAAAACTGCGTAATAAATGCTTGCCTTTGGGCAAAAATATACTGAGCCAACTGGGCCATCTGAAATTCGCACACCTCATACAAGGCGTCTTCTTTCAGGGTTCGATTTTTGAGCAGGGCATTGCGTTGTTGCAACAAATAATTGTATTTCAGTAAATAATCCAAGTACTTTTTGTCGTATTGCGAAATCACTCCATCTACAAACTTGCGTCTTTCTTCGCTACCGCCATCTATCAGCACAGCATCGCTCGGAGATACTAACACTAAAGGCAGTAGTCCAATATGATCCAACAGGCGTTCGTAAGCTTGTTTGTTGCGTTTGAAAAGCTTTTTTTGTCCTCGCTTTAATCCTACATACACCTCTTCTTCTTGTTGCGGCGTACGATAATTGCCTTGCAACATTAAGAATCCCTCTTCGTGCTTAATATTTTGTGTATCAATGGCATTGGTATGGCTTTTGCAAAAGGAAAGGTAATAAATAGCGTCTAATATATTGGTTTTCCCCATCCCATTATTGCCAATAAAACAGTTTATGCCTTGACAAAATTCTAAGTTTGCCTCTGCAATATTTTTATAATTAATAACGGATAACTTGGTAAGAAACATAGTCTATTATTTTTATGCAAAAATAGCAAAAAAGTTTGAGAGAGAGTCCGAAAAATCACATTCAATACAAACCAAGCGACTTAAAAAAGAAAAATAAAATAAAAATGTGGCAAAGAACCGTATTTTCACTAACTTTGTCGGTTAAATTAAAAACACGATTATACCCTTACACCTAGTTATGGAATATACATTTAAAGAAATTGAACAAAAGTGGCAACAATATTGGAAAGACAATGCCACGTACCAAGTCGAAATAGACCATTCTAAACCAAAATATTATGTACTAGACATGTTTCCATACCCATCGGGTGCGGGGTTGCATGTGGGACACCCGCTAGGATACATCGCTTCGGATATTTACAGTAGATACAAACGCTTGCAAGGCTACAACGTGCTTCACCCAATGGGATATGACGCTTACGGACTTCCAGCTGAGCAATATGCAATACAAACAGGACAACATCCTGCCATTACTACGGTAAAAAACATTGCTCGCTACCGCGAACAAATGGATAAAATCGGATTTAGCTACGACTGGAACCGAGAAATACGCACCTGCGATGCTGACTATTACAAATGGACACAATGGGCATTCATCAAAATGTTTGACCATTACTACGATACAAAAGCTCAAAAAGCTACACCAATAAGCGATTTAGTGGCTCATTTTCAAGCCAACGGCACAATCAAATTGCACGCATCTTGCACCGAAGAAGTATCCTTTTCGGCAAGCGAATGGAACAGCAAAACAGAAGCAGAACAACAAGAAATCTTACTCAACTTTCGCATAGCGTATTTAGCTGATTTAAAAGTAAACTGGTGTCCAGCTTTGGGCACAGTACTAGCGAACGACGAAGTAAGCGAAGGACTTTCTGTACGTGGCGGACATCCTGTAGAACAACGTGTTATGCGTCAATGGAGTTTGCGTGTTTCTGCCTATGCACAACGCTTACTCGAAGGCTTAGATAAAGTAGACTGGACAGATTCGCTAAAAGACACCCAACGCAACTGGATTGGCAGAAGCGAAGGTGCTGAAATGAAATTCCCGATAAAAGGACACGATATAAATTTAGAAGTATTTACCACTAGAGCCGATACTACTTTTGGCGTAACCTTTATGGTACTTGCCCCAGAAAGCGACTACGTGCCAATGCTTACTACCAAGGAACAAAAAATAGCGGTAAAGAGCTACATAGATTCAGTAAAAAAACGTACCGAACGCGAGCGTATTGCCGACCGAAAAGTATCGGGCGTATTTACGGGTTCGTATGCGATAAATCCATTTAGCCAACAAGAGATACCTATCTACATCAGCGATTACGTAT
>JAGNUZ010000171.1 GCA_017986765.1 Paludibacteraceae bacterium
TCTATCCTATTTCAGGTCACTGGATATGGGGTGGTGGTTGGTTATCCACTTTGGCAGAACCGTTTCACGATTTTGCTGGATCTACAGCCGTACACTCTTTAGGAGGTTGGATTGGATTAGCTGGAGCTATCATGCTAGGACCACGTATTGGCAAATTTAAAAACAAAAAAGTAAACGCTATACCTGGTCATAACTTAACTTTAGGTGCTTTAGGTGTGTTTATCTTATGGTTTGGCTGGTTTGGATTTAACCCTGGTTCACAATTAGCAGCCAGTGGAATAGCCAATGCCACAGCTATCTCTCACATATTTTTAACTACCAACTTGGCTGCCGCAGCAGGAACTATAGCTGCATTAGCATTATCTTGGATAAAATATGGAAAACCATCTTTAAGTATTACCCTCAACGGTACACTTGCAGGTTTAGTAGCCGTTACAGCAGGTTGTGATGTAGTTAGTCCTTTGGGAGCAATAGCTATTGGTTTAATGGCTGGTGTATTGTTGGTATTTGCACTTCGTTTGATTGAAAACGTAATGAAAATTGACGACCCTGTGGGAGCTGCTTCTGTACACGGTATAGCTGGTGTATTTGGAACTTTAGCCGTAGGCTTATTTTCTCAAACAACAGGTTTATTCTACGGATTTGGCGCACAAGCCCTTCTATCTCAATTAATTGGTGTAGTTGCGGTAGGTGCATGGGGATTAAGTACAGGATTTATACTATTCTTCATTTTAAAGAAAACCATTGGCCTTCGCGTTGACAAACGAGTAGAAGAAGAAGGATTGGATATCTACGAACACGGAGAAACTGCATATAACTGATGCAACATTCAACATACAGAGGGCTAACTTGTATATATGTAGCCCTCTATATGTTATTTTTTTTCTTCATTAATTTTAAAACTCTCAATCAATCTATACATCATGTTACTATACATTCCAAAAAAATACAAACCTAGCCTTGAATCTACACAGATGGAGTTGGCTATCAAAAAATTGAAAGACGATTTCCAAACGGGACTTTCCTTACAGCTGAACTTGCGCCGTGTTACAGCCCCTCTTTTTGTATTGTCAGGAACAGGTATAAATGATGACCTAAATGGGACCGAACGTGCCGTTTCTTTTCCTATTAAAGACATGGAAGACCAGCGTGCAGAAGTCGTGCATTCACTTGCTAAATGGAAAAGAATGAAACTAGGTGCCTATAACATTCCAGCAGGAAATGGACTATATACCGACATGAATGCTATTCGAGCAGATGAGGAGTTGGATAACATACATTCATTGTATGTTGACCAGTGGGATTGGGAACAAACAATCAATCCAGAGAATAGAAATATTGCCTATTTAAAGAAAACCGTACAAAAAATATATGCAGTTCTACGAAAAACGGAATCAAAACTCCACAAAAAATACCCCCATATTTTACCCTCATTACCTAAAAAGATAATGTTTATACATTCAGAAGAATTATTATCTTTGTACCCTGAACTTACTCCGAGAGAACGAGAAAGTAAAGTAACCGAAAAGTATGGAGCCGTTTTCATTATTGGTATTGGTGCAAAACTAGCCAATGGAGAAAAACATGACGGCAGAGCTCCTGATTATGACGATTGGTCAACTCCAACACATAAGGGGTTTAAAGGTTTAAATGGCGATATCATTTTATGGAATAAAGTGTTAGATAGTGCTTTTGAAATTTCCTCAATGGGGATACGTGTGGATAAAACGTCTTTACTTCATCAATTACAAGAAGAAGGATGTCCCGAACGTACCAAACTAGAATTTCATAGCCAATTACTAGAAAATAAAATTCCATTATCCATAGGTGGTGGCATCGGACAATCTCGACTGTGTATGTATTTCTTACAATGTGCACATATTGGCGAAGTTCAATCATCACTTTGGCCCAAAGAAATGATAGAATCATGCCTAGCAAATAATATAATATTAAAATAACCATTTATAACAAACAATTATGAACACTCTAAGATTTAAAGTATTAGACGAAGCGTTTAGACGCAAAGCCGTTCCATTTCCAGAAGGGAAAGAGCGTTTAACGGAATTTTATGCAAAATATGTATTCGACCGTGCCAAAATGCAACGTTACCTTTCTAAATCTACTTATGGCATTCTTACCAACTCTATTGACAAAGGCGAACCATTAAACAGAACTATCGCCGACGGTGTAGCTACTGGTATGAAACAATGGGCTATCGAATCAGGTGCAACACATTACACACACTGGTTTCAGCCACTTACAGGCGGTACTGCTGAGAAACACGATTCATTTTTAGATTTCAACAATCAAGGTGGCGCAATCGAAGATTTTTCGGGAAAATTATTAGCACAACAAGAGCCTGATGCATCTAGTTTCCCTAACGGTGGTATTCGTAACACATTTGAAGCTAGAGGGTATACTGCTTGGGACCCTTCCTCTCCAGCTTTCATTTCAGGAGACACTTTATGTATTCCTACTATTTTTATCGCATACACAGGAGAAGCACTTGACTTTAAAACACCTCTTCTCAAATCTATCAATGTATTAAACAAAGCGGCTGTAGATGTATGCCAATATTTCGATGCAAACGTAAACAAAGTAACCTCATTCTTAGGATGGGAACAAGAATACTTTTTAGTTGACGAAGCATTATGGGCTGCTCGTCCAGACTTAATGCTTACTGGACGTACCCTTATGGGACACAGTAGTGCAAAAAATCAACAATTAGACGACCATTATTTTGGTGCCATCCCGAGTCGTGTACTTTCGTTTATGAAAGACCTAGAAATAGAATCGCTTAAATTAGGTATTCCTGTTAAAACAAGACACAACGAAGTTGCTCCTAACCAATTTGAGTTAGCTCCTATCTACGAAGAAGCAAACTTAGCGAATGACCACAACTTACTGTTGATGGCTGTGATGAAAAAAATTGCTAGGCGTCATAACTTCAGAGTCTTATTCCACGAAAAACC
>JAGNUZ010000049.1 GCA_017986765.1 Paludibacteraceae bacterium
CAACAGCAGAACAAATTAAAGCAAAGCAACGCTACAATGATTCTATCATGCTGGTTAATCAACAGAAAGCACAATTAGCAGCTACCATAGAATTGGAGCAAGAGCAACCTGAGGCAAACGTAGTCACCAACTCTAAGACTGATTCTGTGAATGTAACAAATACATTCGGTGCATTTTCATCTTTTATTCAAGGAACAGATTCTTTGTTGATATTGGAAAATGAGAAATTGAGAATCTGTATTCAAACCAAAGGTGGAGTAGTACACAGCGTACAACTGAAAGAATATACTACACACGATCAACAACCATTGATGCTGACTGACGGCACAGAGGAAAAAACTAATTTTACTTTCGTAACAGCAGACAACCGCATTGTTAATTCCGATGAGTTGTATTTTGAACCTATTTGGAATGCACAAGGAAAATCCTTGACCATGCGCTTAGCTTTTGAAAATAATTCGCATATAGATTTTGAATATACCTTAGCGGAAAATGACTATTTATTGTCATTTAAAATTGCAGCAAACAATGTAGAAGACTTACTCTCAAGGCGTTCTAATCTTTTAGACATGGAGTGGAATACCAGCATTCGTCAACAAGAACTAGGTCGCAAATTTGAAAACAGATATGCTGCCTTGTATTATAAATTCATAGGAGACGATGACGTAGAGAGTTTGAGCAAGGATAAAAATGAAGAAAAAGACATTCCAAATAGATTACACTGGATTGCCAGTAAAGGGCAGTTTTTTTCAGCAGTTTTAATTGCTGACGATTATTTTACTGCATCAAAGATATCATCAGAAGTGTCAACAGAAGAAGCCTATCTAAAATCGACGCAAGCTACAATGGGGGTAAGCTTCGATCCTAAAGGGGAAAAGAAAACAGGATTTACGTATTATTTTGGACCGAATAAATATAAACTATTCAAATCCTACGATAAAGGCGATGATAAAGCTGAAAAATGGTATTTGGAAAAACTTATTCCATTGGGTTGGGGTATATTTGGTTGGGTAAATATGTGGCTCGTTATTCCAGTGTTTAACTTCTTAGAGGGATTTATCAGTAGTTATGGTATTATTATTTTACTGCTAACTATTTTTATTAAACTTATTTTATTGCCATTAACGTATAAATCGTATATATCAACAGCAAAGATGAAGGTTCTTCGCCCACAAATCGAAGAAATTAATGCTAAAATTCCAGCTGACAAGGCGATGGAGCGACAACAAGCAACGATGGCATTGTACAAAAAGGTAGGAGTTAGCCCCATGGGAGGTTGCTTGCCTATGATGCTGCAAATGCCTATATTATTTGCCCTGTTTACATTCTTTCCAGCTTCCATAGAATTAAGACAAGAAAGTTTCCTCTGGGCTCAGGATTTATCTACATTTGATGCTATTGTAAGTTGGGACACTTATATTCCTATTATATCAACCTATTATGGTAATCATATTAGTTTGTTTTGTGTGCTCATGGCAATTACAAATATAGTCTATACCAAAATTAATGGAGATGCAACGGGATCAACCCAGCAAATGCCTGGTATGAAGTATGTTATGTATTTAATGCCCCTTATGTTTTTAGTGTTCTTCAACGAATATGCATCAGGTTTGAGTTATTATTATTTTATTTCTACCTTATTTACAATTCTTCAAACATACATGTTCCGTTTGTTTGTAAATGATGAGAAATTGCTCAAGCAATTGAATGCAAATAAAAAGAACCCCTCCAAAAAATCGCGTTTTGCAGAAAAACTAGATCAATTGCAAAAGCAGCAAGTGGAACTAAAGAAACAACAACGTAATAAACGATAACAAAAAGGTGTTCTTATTTTCAAGAACACCTTTTTAGTACTGCCAAAATGGCTGACAGAAAGTTTGGCAAACTTCTTGCATATAGCTTAGCTGAAAAATATTTAGACATAATCATGAAAAAAGAAAAACACACAGAAGAAACCGCACCTAGCACAGAAGAAGATGTATTGGCAACCGAAGAAAGTGTTGATGCACAAACAGAAATAGAAGAAATTGACGCCATTAAAATTCAACTTCAAGAGCTAAATAATTCTTATTTACGTTTGCTCGCTGATTTTGAAAATTACAAGAAAAAAACACTGAAAGAAAAGAGTGATTTATTAAAATATGGTGGAGAAAATGTATTGAATAATTTACTCCCTGTTATTGATGATTTTGAAAGGGCTATGATCAGTTTAAAAGATGAGCCAGACTCTCCTGTTAAAGAGGGAAATGCATTGATTTACAACAAATTCAGGGCTTTTCTTCAACAAAATGGAGTAAAAGAAATTGAGACAACAGAAAAATTATTTGATACAGATTACCACGAAGCTATTACCTTGTTTCCAGCTCAAAACCCTGAAGATAAAGGAAAAATAGTAGAATGTATTCAAAAAGGATATCAATTACATGACAAAGTAATTCGCTTTGCCAAGGTAGTAGTAGCAGACTAAAAATAGAGAAGGTATAGTATGGCAAAAAGAGATTATTATGAAGTGCTTGGGCTTACTAAGAACGCAACGGAAGAGGAAATAAAGAAAGCGTATCGAAAAAAAGCCATAGAATTTCACCCCGATAAAAACCCTGGAAATTCAGAGGCAGAAGAGCAGTTTAAAGAGGCTGCAGAAGCTTATGATGTACTTGGGAATGCTCAAAAGAAACAACGCTACGATCAATATGGTCATGCAGGAATGGGCGGAGCTTCATCTGGTGGTGGTTTTGGTGGCGGTGGTATGTCTATGGACGATATATTTGAGCATTTTGGTGATATATTTGGTGGACATTTTGGTGGTGGTTTTGGCGGCGGTGGACGTCAGCGTCAGCGTGTAAACAAAGGCACCAACCTGCGTGTAAAAGTGAAACTTACGCTTCAAGAAGTAGCTAAGGGTGTAGAAAAAAAGATTAAAGTAAAGAAACACGTTACTTGCTCAAAGTGTGGAGGTTCGGGTGCAGAAGATGCTAATTCGGTAACTACTTGTTCTACTTGCAAAGGTTCAGGAAGTGTTACTCGCATAGTTAATTCGATGTTTGGACAAATGCAAACAAGTGCTGCTTGTCCCACGTGCAACGGAGATGGTAAAATTATTACGAAGAAATGTACTAAATGTAATGGAGAAGGGGTAGAAGTGGCCGAAGAAGTAATCACTATTAATATTCCTGCAGGCGTACAAGAAGGGATGCAGCTATCTATGAGCGGAAAAGGGAATGCGGCCCGTAGAGGTGGCGTAAATGGCGATTTGCTCGTTTTGGTAGAAGAGGAAGAGCATCCAGAGTTAATACGTGATGATAATGATTTGATTTATAATCTTTTGTTATCCTTGCCAACAGCTATTCTTGGTGGTTCGGTAGAGATACCAACTATAGAAGGAAAAGCAAAGATTAAGATAGAAACAGGTACTCAATCGGGTAAAATTTTGCGATTGAAAGGAAAAGGGTTACCAAGTGTAAATTCTTATGGTACAGGCGATTTACTTGTTAATATTGCTGTTTATATCCCCGAATCTATCAGCAAAGAAGAAAAGAAGATATTTGAGAATTTAGAAAAATCACCTTCTTTTTTGCCTTCAAAATCAGCAAAAAAAACGATTTTTAAATAAGATAAATGAACATTGCAGCCTTAGTTTCAGGAGGAGTTGATAGCTCTGTAGTAGTGTACCGTTTGAAAGAAATGGGATACGAACCTACGATATTCTACATCCAAATAGGAATGGAAGATGAAACAGGCTATATGGGATGCACTGCCGAAGAAGATATTGAAATTGTATCGTTTATTGCCAAAAAGTACGGCTTGCAGATGGAAGTCGTTTCTTTACAAAAGGAATACTGGGAGCAAGTAGTCGAATATACTATCGAAACCGTAAAAAAAGGGCTTACTCCAAATCCCGATATTATGTGCAATAAATTGATTAAATTTGGTAGTTTTAATCAAAAATACGGCACTGAATTTGATAAAATTGCAACAGGACATTATGCAAATGTGTCCTTTGAAAACGATAAGTATTATTTGGCTACAGCCGAAGATAAGGACAAGGATCAAACCTATTTTTTATCCCGCATTAGTTACGAACAGCTCTCAAAATCTCTCTTTCCTATTGGTGATTTACCAAAATCTAGGGTACGTGAAATTGCTCACAGTCAGATGCTTCCAAGTGCTGCTCGTAAAGACAGCCAAGGTATTTGTTTTTTAGGAAAAATCAATTATTCTGATTTTATTAAGCAACATGTAGGCGTACAAAAAGGTAAGATTGTAGAGTTTGAAACGGGTAAAATTATCGGACAGCATAATGGAGTTTGGTTTCACACTATTGGTCAACGTAAAGGTTTAGGGTTGAGTGGCGGACCTTGGTACGTAGTAGCAAAGGATATACCCGAAAATATTGTGTATGTGTCGAATGGATACGATGTAGCTACGCAATACGGCACTGTTATTCCCCTAGAAGACTTACATATTATATCTGGTGGTAATGCCTCGATGTACGATGAAGAGCAGCGTGTCGCTTTTAAAATTAGGCATACGCCTGAATTTACCTTCGGAACCATTCAACGAAAAGGAGAAATCTATATTATTCAGTCAGACCAGAAGATTCAAGGAGTTGCTCCAGGGCAATTTGGCGTTCTATATGATGAGAAATGCGAAATATGCGTAGGTAGTGGGGTGATTGCTCCATACGACCTACAAAAATAGGAGGAATTGATTTTCTATTTATTTAAAAAAAAACGAGGTAAAGCATAAACACTTTATCTCGTTTTTTGTTGTGATTCCGAAGCGATTCGAACGCTTGACCCACGCCTTAGAAGGGCGTTGCTCTATCCAGCTGAGCTACGGAACCCCGTTTTGTGGGCACAAAGGTAGATAAAAAATATTTCTTTGCCAATTATTTAGCCCTTATTTTTATTAGAAAGGATAACCTACGGCAAAATGGAGTGCGGTATCTTTCATTACATCCCAGCTATTGTTAAATCTCCACGCATCAGAGCCTATTTTAGAAGGGTCGTATGCTTTGATACCCCAATCTAAACGCAGTAGGAAAAAGGAAAAATCGAATCGAAGACCTAGTCCGTAGCCTAACGCTATTTCTTTGTATGCATTGCGTATGTCAAAGTTTCCACCGACCTGATCTCCATAGGGAAGAAGTGTCCAAACATTCCCAGCATCAATGAATGCTCCTAATTCCATCACCCACACTAATTTTGTTCGATATTCAATATTGAAATCTACTCGCATATCGCCTGATTGGCTCATGTAGTCGATTACACCGCTGTTGTTATACGAACCTGGTCCTAAGGTACGCACTTGCCATGCTCTTAGGCTATTTGAACCACCGCCATAGTAGCGTTTTTCAAAGGGTAAGATGGAACTATTGCCGTAAGGAACGCCAATTCCCATGGCTGTATGATATACGATGCGGTTACTTGCGTCTAAAAACTGTGTATAGCTATATTCCCCATCGAGCTTAAAGTATTGTGAGAACTTAATTTTACCAATCATATAGCTACCATCTTGTTGTGGTGTTTGCAATAAGGAAGAAATGGCATAAAGAGAGTTTCCTGCTAGCTCTACACCTCCTTTTACACTATATCCATTGCGGTTTAGTTGCAATGCACGACTAGAATATGATATTGTGTAAGCAGTACGCAAAATTAAGTGGTCTTCGTAGCTGTATTTGAGCAATGATCCGCTATTTAAATAATTATCTCTAAATTCATCTGAAATAGAATAGGGAGGAAGGTACACGTAACTTAAATCTAAAAAATCAAGAGTGTGATATGCGTTTCTTTTCAAGTAGCTATCCCATTTATATTTCAACCCAATACCAGCAATGGTACGGTCAAAATCAGGACGTGTTTGATAGCTGTAGTTTAGGTTAAATTCAGTGGTTGCTTTATTATTTCGCTGAAAATTTTTATTAACAAAGGGAAACATGAAGCGAGGGAACTCTAATGATGTTTCTCCTCCAACTTCCCAAGCACTATAGCTTAGTATGTTACGAATACTACCAATGGCTTCGTTAGAGGCTCTTAATTGCAATCCAAATTTTTCTCCTCCCTTTAAAATATTACGATGCGTATAGCCAAATTTTCCTGCAATGCCAAAATCTCCTTCGGAGTTTGTTCCTTCTGCTTCAATGGTAAAGGATTGATTTTTACTTGGCGTTAATAATATGGTGCAATCTAGCATTTTAATGCTGTCGTTTTCTGTTGGAGTTTCCGCAAAATCAAGGCGTAAGAACTGTGTAATGTGCAATCCGTTAATTCTTCGATAGGTTTCTTCCACGTCACCTTCAGTGTATTTATCGCCAATAGTTATAAATGTATTGTCGTCTAAAATGACAGGATTAATAAATAGGTTGTTATAAATGACACGCTTATTATTTATATAGAGGGTGTCTCTGGGGTTTTCTTGATTGTTATATTCATTTACATTAAGTACATTATCTACTAAAACATAGGTAATACTATGAATGGAGTAGGTTTGGTGTGCTGAACGAACTACGGTATTTCTTTCTCCCGTACGTTCCATACGCCTTATTCGGAGGACTAAATCAACCTTATTTTCATTTTCAGTACTATCGGCTAAAAAACGAATGTATTCTTTGTTAAAATAGTAATATCCATTATTTCGTAAGAGTCCAGTTATGCGGATTCTTTCATTTTCCAACATATCTACATCAAATAAGTTTCCTCTTTTTATCAGCGAGTTGACAGAGTCCTGTACTATTAGTTTTTTAATTATAGAATCGTTGAATTGGTATTCAATATCATTGATCAGATAGGGCTCGTTTGCTTTAATATGGTAGGTTACATTTGCTTTTTTGTTTTTCAACTTAACCGAAGATTCTACAATGGCATTTTCATATCCCTTATTTTTGTACAAACGTTGCAATTCAGTTTGAGAGCGTGTAGTAAGTATAGAGTCATATATCACTGGAGGATTTCCTATACGTTTGATAAAACGATTAATCCATGCGTCATCATTTTTTCCAGATAGGTTATAAATACGTAAATTAAAGCTGATTAGATCAAACATTTTAGTGTTCGGGGTTTGCCGTAAAAACAGAACTAACTCCGATTCTTTAAAGGTCTTTTTATCCGTTTTTATTGTTACCTTATTCAGCAAATAGCTACCTTCTGGCACATACTTTGTGGTACTGCAAGCAGTAAAGAAGATTAATATGGTGAATAGTGTATATAGGGTAAAACGATTCATAGCACAATTTTGTACAAATTTACCAAAAATTAAAATAATAACAATTACTTTTGCACAAACTACCATAAAAATAACATTTATTCTATAATTTATATGTTGAGTAAAAATAAGATACAACTTATCAAGTCCCTACGCACGAAAAAGAAACGGAAAGAATTGGGGTTATTTATTGTAGAGGGGAGAAAAAGTGTGGATGAGCTGTTATCATACTTCCCATGTTCATTGCTTTTTCATACTATCGAATATGTAAGTGATGTAGCCGTAGCATACAAGCAACAAGTGTCTGAAAATGAACTTAAAACAATTAGTTTATTGGAACAGCCACAGCAGGTACTCGCAGTATTTGCTATGCCTGAGAACAAGCAGTGGTCGAATACCATATTGTCTGAACAGTTAATTCTAGTGATTGATAACATTCAGGATCCAGGTAATTTAGGTACGATTATTCGTGTAGCAGATTGGTTTGGCATTCGCCATATTGTCTGCTCCATAGGTACAGTAGATGCTTATAATCCTAAAACAATACAAGCAACTATGGGTTCAATAGGGCGGGTAGCTGTATATTACACAGATATGGAGGTTTTTTTTAACACTCTTCCTGTTGGATATCCTGTATATGGTACATTTATTGAGGGCGAAAATATGTATCAATCTGATTTACAGCAAGAAGCGCTTATCGTGATGGGAAATGAGGGGAATGGCATTAGCCCGTTGGTACAGAAGTATGTTACACATAAAATTACAATTCCTAATTATCCTGCCAACGAGCTTGCACCAGAATCTTTGAACGTAGCCATGGCTACAGCTATTGTGTGTGGGGAGTTTAGGCGGAGACAATTCTAATTCTTGATGCATCAGTAGCCACTAAGTGTTCAAAATCAAGGTCTAATATGACGTGTAGATGTGATATGTGAACTTCTGATGTGATTTTCTCTACACCAAAATTCTTGAGAAAGTCAACGATATTCTTGTTTTTATTCTCTTCTTGCCAACGGATAATTTCGCTAATAGTAGGTAGTTTTGATTTTTCTAGCGCAAACACGATTCCATTAAAAAATATAGTAGAAGGTGTTTCGTGATTCAATGCACGAAGACTTTCAACGCATTGTTCTTTGTCTAAATAAAGAATTGACTTCCTTGCCAAGTGAGAATTATTTACGAGGATATAGTGAGCTGCAATTCGTTTCATACATCCTTATTTATTCGTAATTTGCACAAGGTCTATATTAAAAATGCGGATATTTGTCGGTATGGGCGATTCTATTTTTATAGGGCAATAACACAGGTCGCCATCGATATAGGTAATTTTCTTATTCGGGTCTGATTGCACACGCAATAATTGCTCTAAACTTGGACTCGTACTTACAATTCTTTTTTCAAACAGTGCTTCAGAGCCGTCTGTATAGTGCATTTTTATTTGCATAAAGAGTTGCAGCTCCTCTGGTACATTCGTGCATGCAACTTGCATCTTGAGCAAAAATTCATCGTTTACAAAAAAACGAATAGAGGCATTTTCTTCTATACGGAAAGATAAATTTTGATTTTGTAATACAGTTATTTCGTATTCATTCTTTCTCTCCCATATCGTATTTATACTTTTGTTTGGGAGAGTAGTATTGCCTAGCTTGATATTTTCAAGTCTTTTTTCGAGTTGTGGTATTACTTTGTCGTACACACGAATATATGAGTCAGGATGTTTTGCATACCAAGCAATTGAGCTATCGAGTTGAGCAAGGGTAATATCATTTTTTGCCAACACGTAGTTGAAATACATATTTGCACGTTGGTTGTTGTCTTTTAAATGGCTGTACCTTGCCATCGCCTCTACCACATGTACATCGATAAGCACCTCTGTCATATTATCTTCCGACAAAACAATAGAAGGTGTTTTTTCGCGATTGCACGAGAATAAAGTAAATATCAAAATAAATCCAAAAAAGTGATAGAG
>JAGNUZ010000172.1 GCA_017986765.1 Paludibacteraceae bacterium
ATTGCAAAGTTGATACTAAGATTTGACCCGATTTTTTAACTCCTATTTTTATCTTTTGAATTTCATTTCTTATTGATGTGATTTCTCCAATAAGTTGATTTTTCAATCCTTTTACTTTAATCATACTGTCAGCACTTGTGCCTTCTAATTCAATCATTATCTTTTCATATAATTGAGAGGATAACGCTTGATTTATATTGCTTCTAAGGCTAGACAAGTATAATTGAATACATTGTATTTGGCAATCTAACTGAATCGCTCTAGCGAATAAATACGAATTGTTTATTACAAAATCAGTATAATCATCGTAAACAGAAATATCTAAGTTCAAACCTGTATCTTCTGAAAGACCGTCATAAGTTGAAACATCAAATAACTGTTCTGAATTGTGATTTTTTACGCTTATTTGTTCAATTTCCAAATGCTTAAAATTACTCATAACGTTACCGTTTTCGTAATATCTAGCATAAGGAGTTACGGTCAAACCTTGCGTGTTGTAACCGATGTAATAATCACCTTTGTAAGTGTTGTTAGAATTGTCAAGTACCCAATCTAATACTTCTGATTGATGGTCGCTAGTGATAGTTATTTCTTTTGTGTAAAGCGGCTCTAATGATGCTGTATTCCAAAGTAATAGCTTTATTGTTCCTGTTCCTTGAAAATCTAAAAGAACACGGTTAATTTTAAAAGCTACATTCTTAACGTTACATACTTCGATTTCATACCCTACAAAACCAATAGGTAAAACGTTTGTATTTACTTTTTTGGTTGCATTTTTAAACAAAAGATTTCTATCTAAGAAATCATATTCAGAAAAAACCTGATTACAAACATTTGATATTGCCGATTCTTTTAACTGTTTTAAAACAGTATTAAAGTCCGCATTTGATATTTGTAAATAGTCTTGATTGTCTTTTATATACTCAATTTTTGAATAAGGATTGTCGGTAACAAAATACCCAGACTTGCTAAGTTGATTATCTGAATCAACAATAGCATAATCGGGATTGAAAGGCTGTTTAAAGCCAATCAACCCAATTAAACTATCTTGTATTTTTGCTACGTCAATCATTAAACAATACCGTAAGCTAAGATTGGTGTTTCATTTGCAGTACTCAAAGGAGCTTTTGCAAACGCTAAATCTTGCGAAATTTGGTACTGAGTAACAACATCTTGAGTATATCCGTTGTTTGCTGAATCGTCTGCTCTTGTTTCGTAAGAGTGTACTGCGTATGTTTCTCCGTCAACTGGATTTAATAAGCTAGTATAAACGTTTTCTTTTGTTTCAACCCCTATTCTATTTTGAATTGGAATCCAAGGCAATACTGCAACAGTACCAGTTGGAACAATAATCCAAAAACCTTTTGAATAAGCAGAAGCTAAAGCGGCAGCCAAAGCACCTAACTCAACACAATGAACGTAAGTCAATCCGTTAAATTGGAATGATAAGTTAGTGTTATTTTGCGCACCTTGTGCAGCTTGGTACTCGAATTTAGCATAAGAGATTGAATCACAGAAAACAGTTGCCCCGTCAGGATATTTGTTTGCGTTAACGTTGATTTTTGAAATTTGAATAGCTCTGCTTTCGTTAGCTGTTGCAATTTCAAATACTTTGTCAACTGCGTCAAATGTTCCTTCTGCTGTTCCGATGTTTACCCCTGAACGGTTAGTAAATAAATAAGCAGTAGCTTGTGTTTCGTAACCTTCCATAAAGTTAGAAATTACATTTTGAACTTCTAAATTCATTTGCTCTTGAGCATTGTACAAAGAAGTGTCTGCTTGTTTTAGCGACATATTAAATACGTCAGCATTTGTTCCCCAAGTAGGAGTTAATACGGCTGTATCGCCTTTTACTCCTGTGTGGTTGTGGGTTCTTGCAGTTCCCAACGCTCTTTTAGAACGTGTTGCGTAGTTTGTTTCTACTGTTCTGTCTTCTCTTTTTCTTAGTTCCTCGTAATTTGGGAACATAATTACTGAGTTTTGTTTTAAAGCTAAGTATGTAGCTGGATATCTGAATCTTAATTCAGAAGATTGAAAGGCTTGAACAAGTTTCGCTTGCGCCTTCACAAAATTTGCGGTGACTCTATTTGGCATCTTGCAAAGTTTTAAAGTTAGTAATGATTATTTTTTTTATAAATGAGCATTACCGCCCTTAATTCCTTTCAAACTTTACCGTTTGTATTGCAAATATAAGTATTTTTTGTTATAAGTTAATAAGTTTTATATAAATGTGCTTTTTAACGCTTTTTCATATTCCAAATAAGCTTTATACTCACACGTAAATAAGCCTAAACATTTTGATTTACCTTTAATTCTTATGCTCGCCATCCACTTTTTTCTACATTTAATCCAACTAACACCTGTATATTTACTGGAATGTTTTATATGTTTTCTATTAGTATTTTCCCTTTGAGTTATTATTTCTAAATTATCTATATGATTATTTAGTGCGTTAAAATCTTTGTGATTAACTATTAATATATGTTTATTAGGATTGTGATTTAAAAATGATATCGCAACCAATTGATGAACCTTTTTAGTATATACTTTTTTATCTTTACACAATCTTACTTGATAATACCCTTTTGAGTCTTTTATTTTTTTTAATATTTTTTCTTTGCAAAACTTTAAGCTTTTTATATTCCCAAAAGAACTTATTTGGTATATTCCTTCAAAACCTTTTATATCTTTCCAAATTTCCATAACAAAAAAAGATACGCTTTCACCGAGGGAGGTTACTCACGCATCTTTAAATTAATATCTTATAAATAGCCCCTCAACTATACTATAAAGATAAAAAAATAAATCCGAATAAAATTAATTACTCGGATTTTTTTTGATTTTAGCATTTTACATATCTCTTTCGTCCTGAATATTTGGACAAATATTTGTCATTTGCTTTTTTTATTTTGGCATAATCTGTAATCGCTTTTTGCCTTTCTAAAAAAGCTTCTTTCTTTACTTC
>JAGNUZ010000173.1 GCA_017986765.1 Paludibacteraceae bacterium
GATATACCTGCTTTGGTAGTAAGTGTAATGAGAGGTGGTCCTGGTTTGGGTACTATCCAATCAAGTCAAGCCGATTATTTTCAAACCGTAAAAGGTGGTGGTCATGGTGATTATAAGATGATAACCTTAGCCCCTGCCTCTGTACAAGAGATGGCAGACTTTACTGTGTTGGGTTTTGAGTTAGCTTTTAAATACAACATCGTATCCGTGGTATTAGCCGATGGTATTATTGGTCAAATGATGGAAAAGGTAGTACTTCCTCCTTTCCAACCACGCTTAACAAACGATGAAATACGTGAGAAATACCCTTGGGCTACGTTGGGCAAACCAGCAAATCGCAAACCCAATATAATTACCTCGTTGGAATTGGATTCTGCCTTGATGGAACAACGCAATTTAAAATTGCAAAAGAAATACAGAGAAATTGAGAAGAACGAAGTTCGCTTTGAAGAAATAGATTGCGAAGATGCAGAATATCTATTGATAGCATTTGGCTCTTCGGCTCGTATCTGTGAGAAAACAGTGGAATTAGCAAGAGAAAAAGGAATCAAGTTGGGTTTGTTTAGACCAATCACCCTATTTCCTTTCCCTACTAACGAATTAAAGGCTTACGCAAACAAAGTAAAAGCCATGTTGACTATGGAATTAAATGCTGGTCAGATGGTAGAAGATGTGCGTTTGGCGGTAAACGGAAAAATTCCAGTAGAACATTACGGTCGTATGGGCGGTATTATTCCAACTGGAGAAGAAATTTTGGAGGTAACTGAAAAGTTAATTGCCAATAACCAATAACTAAAACGTGAATAATATGACAACAAAAGATATTATAAAACCCGAAAATTTGGTGTATGCGAAACCTTCGGTTATGAATAATAATACCATGCATTATTGTCCAGGATGTAGCCATGGTGTTATCCATAAGCTTATTGCAGAAGTAATTCAAGAAATGGATATTCAAGATAAAACAATCGGTATTGCTCCTGTAGGATGCGGTGTATTTGCTTATAATTACCTAGATATAGATTGGCAAGAAGCAGCTCACGGTAGAGCACCTGCTTTAGCTACGGCGATTAAACGTTTATTGCCAGAAACATATGTATTTACTTATCAAGGAGATGGCGATTTGGCGGCTATTGGTACTGCAGAAACCATTCATGCGTGCAATAGAGGGGAAAACATTGCCATCTTTTTTGTAAACAATGGTATTTATGGCATGACTGGCGGACAAATGGCTCCTACTACATTGATGGGAATGAAAACATCAACTACCCCAACTGGAAGACAGCAAGATTTAAATGGTTTTCCGTTACCAATAACCACTTTAGTAGCTCAATTACAAGGGGTTCGCTATGCAACTCGCCAAAGTGTACACACCGCTAACTCTGTAAAAAAAGCTAAAAAAGCAATTCGCAAAGCACTAGAATATTCAGGCGAAAACAAAGGGACCTCGTTTGTAGAATTTGTATCTACATGCAATGCAGGTTGGAAAATGACACCAGCTGATGCCAATACGTGGATGGTAGACAATATGTTTCCAGTTTATCCTATTGGTGATTTGAAGGACATCTAAATAATAACTATTACAACATGAAACAAGAAATTATTATAGCTGGATTTGGTGGTCAAGGTGTACTCTCTATGGGCAAAATTTTGGCATATTCCAGTTTACTAGAAGACAAAGAGGTTAGTTGGTTTCCATCATACGGACCGGAGCAACGTGGCGGCACAGCCAATGTTACGGTTATCGTGAGCGACAAACGAATTAGCTCCCCTATTCTCAACTCATTCGATGTGGCAATTATTCTAAACCAGCAATCGTTAAATAAGTTTGAAAGTCAGGTAAAACCAGGTGGTATTTTAATCTACGACGGATATGGTATCAGTAAAGGACCAACTCGCACAGATATATCCATTTATCGTGTAGATGCAATGAATACTTCGATTGAAATGAATGCGGCTAAATCATTTAACATGATAATTTTAGGTGGTTTGCTTCAGATCTTACCTTTTGTGAAAATTGAGAGCATAATGCAAGGTCTTAAAAACTCTTTGCCAGAAAGACACTATCATTTGTTACCGATGAACGAAGTCGCGATAAAGAAAGGGATGGAAATTGTAGTAAAAGAATTGTAAACAAACAGACGAAGAAATAACAAAATAAAAGGAGGAAATAACATTTTGTTAATTTCCTCCTTTTTAGTATTAATTGAGTATTGTAAAACTATAACAATGCGTTGATTTTACTTTCAAAGGCACTTTTTTGTGCAGCTCCTACTTGTTTATCCACAATCTTACCATCTTTGAAAAATACAATCGTTGGAATGTTACGAATACCATATTTGGTAGCCAATTCATTTTCTTCATCAACGTTAACCTTGCCAATCAAGGCTTTACCTTCATAACTAACTGCTAATTCTTCAATAATTGGTGTAATCATGCGACATGGACCACACCATTCTGCCCAAAAATCAGCCACTACAACACTGTTGCTTTGCAACAATTTGTCAAAATTTGATACTGTAAATTCTTTTGCCATTTTATATTATTTTAAATGAATACTGTAATTTTATGTACTGCAAATATACGCATAATCAGTGACGAAAACTTCTTAATAAATACTAAAATCCAAAATCTCGTTTTCTTTTTGTTCTTTTAAATAATGGAATAAATTTTTTGTCAATACAATTTTCTTGTCTCGTTTTAGCATAGGTACTGTCCACCTATTCTCAATATCAATCACCTCAATGGAAAGGAGTGTTTTCCCTTTCTCTGTTTTATCCAACTCGAGCATGGTATATAACTCTGTTGTAAGTTCTTCTGTAATATGAACTAAAGGTATGCTAATTTTTAGCTTATCAATTCCTTTTTCTTTTACACTTTCGAGCAATTCAATGGTATTAATTTTAAAGACTAATTCGCGTGACTTAGCTTCATCTTCTGGTTTGGGAGTATATTTATAATC
>JAGNUZ010000050.1 GCA_017986765.1 Paludibacteraceae bacterium
TAAGAGCCATATCTGGTATTAATAAGCGTTCTACAGGAGGGTTGTCGGTAGTATTTACAAAGCTGATGATTTTTTCTAATGCTCCTGCATTTTCAAATACGTTTTTAAAATACAAATAATCATCGTTGGTAAGTCCCATACCACCTAAAATGATTTTATCTGTTTTTGCACGTAAAGCTACATTTGCCATTACTTGATTATAAGGTTGGTCGGGGTCTGCAAAGAAAGGTATTTTTTGACCTGCTACCAAGGTGTTATTCAAGTCAATACCTGCGATACCTGTGGCAATTAGTTCTGAAGGTTGTTTTCTGCGTACTGGATTTACCGAGGGGCTACCAATATTTCGCACTTCACCCGTAATTTCTGGACCCCCATCTATAGGGTCTCCATAGGCATTAAAGAAACGTCCGCTTAATTCATCGCTTACCTTTAACTGAGGAGGGCGTCCTAAAAACATGATTTCTGCATTAGTTGGGATACCTTCTGTGCCAGAAAATACTTGTAATGTAACGGATGTACCCATGATTTTTACAACTTGAGCGAGCCTACCGTGTACAATAGCCATTTCTTCGTATCCTACATCAGATGCAGGTAGCGTAACTGTTGCCCGAGTGATGTTAGTAAGTTGGGTATATATTTTTTGAAAAGCTTGACGTTCCATACTTTCTATTCTCTAATTATTCGTTTACTTGCTTTTTACTCACAAGCGTTTCTATCTCTTTTTCGTATTGATTGAATTTCTCTGATTGAAACTCACTGTAGTTCATTTGTTTGTAGATGTTAATCATTTCTTTAAAGAAACTACCTACTTCCTCAAAACCTTTGTAATTAAATTCGGTATCAGTAATGGTCAAAATACTGTTTAACATATATTTTTGGCGATTCATAGGGCACGAGGCGTCTATCTTATCAAAAGCATCTTGTTGTAAAATGATAAAATCTATCAATTCCGATTTCCAATACTTATCGTGAAACACCAAAGGCACACTGTCATCACCCAAAATATTAATTTGCTCCATCGATTCTTTGCCACGTAGCAAAATATCTTTTGCTTTTATTACTTTTCCTAACCATTCTTTTCCTAACTCTTTTTCGAGCGAAGCTTGTATTTCTGGGTATTCTAAGTATTTGGAATAACTATCTATGGCATCAATGGCGGGATAGCGTTTGCTATCAGCACGGGCTTGCGATAAACCATAGAAACATCGTGCAGCCTTACGGGTACTTTCTGTTACGGGTTCTTTTAAGTTACCACCAGCAGGAGATACCGTGCCAATAAAGGTAATAGAACCAGTTGATTCATTATCGAGATATACATATCCCGCACGTGCGTAGAAGTTAGAAATAACGGCAGACAAGTCCATAGGGAAAGCATCTGGCCCAGGAAGTTCTTCTAAGCGGTTCGACATTTCTCGTAGTGCTTGTGCCCAACGAGAAGTGGAGTCGGCTATCAGTAATATTTTCAATCCCATAGAACGGTAATATTCAGCTAAAGTCATGGCTGTATATACCGATGCTTCACGAGCAGCTACGGGCATGTTCGACGTATTTGCAATAATAACAGTACGTTCTATTAATTTTCTTCCAGTACGAGGGTCTTCTAATTCTGGAAATTCGGTAAAAATTTCCACAACCTCGTTAGCACGTTCGCCACACGCAGCTATAATTACTACATCTGCTTCGGCTTGTTTGGATATGGCATGTTGCAATACTGTTTTTCCTGTACCGAATGGACCTGGAATAAAACCTGTACCACCTTCTGCAATAGGGTTTAAGGTGTCGATACAACGAACACCTGTTTCTAATAATTTAAAAGGTCTTGGTTTCTCTTTGTATGCTCTAATGGGCATTTTTACAGGCCACTTTTGATTCATGGTAATGGGTGTTTCTACGCCTTCATCGTCTTTTATTGTTGCAATGGTATGGTCAACAGTATAGCCACCTTCTTTAGCAACAGACACGACGGTGTATTTCTTTTCCATTTTAAATGGAACCATAATTTTGTGCGGAATGCTATTTTCCATTACTTCACCCAACCAAGCTCCTGCCCTTACGGTATCGCCCGCTTTAGCAAGTGGGGTAAAATTCCAGATAGTATCTCTATCCAATGGGTCAGTGTATTCTCCTCTTGTTAGGAATATGCCGTCCATTTTGTCTAAATCATTTTGCAAACCATCGTAATTTTTCGACAAAATACCAGGGCCCAGATTTACCTCTAGCATGTGATTTTCAAATGTCACATCGCTGCCCACTTTCAATCCGCGCGTACTTTCAAATACTTGTACATACGCTTTAATGCCAATTATCTTAATGACTTCTGCCATTAAGCGTTCTTCGCCAAGGTGTATAAAGCATATTTCATTTTGGGCGATAGGTTCATTTGTTTCTACCATTACCAAATTGGCAACTATACCCACTACTTTGCCTGTAGTTTTATTTTTTCTTTCCATATGCTAGTGTAAATTCTTCAGAGAACTGAAATCCATCTTGTAATTCAGTTACTATTTGATTAAACATTTCTTTTCCTTTTTCTGCATCTAATTGCAACCAACGTTCCACAATCAGGAGTTTAACAATGAAGGCCATAACACGCTCGATAGAGAAATAATTGAAAAACGTACGTTCTTCTACAATATTCCACGTGTGTATGTCTATTTTTAATTCTCTTTCTAAAATATCTTCTACTTCAAATGTTTGCAACAATGATTCTAGGTCATCTATTAATGTGGAAGCACCAAAATCACGTGTGCGACTTTTCTTCAATGTGTGCGTTAGTTCATTATCGCCAATTAATTGCTTGTCGTATTGTATGTCGTATTTACGTCCGTTAAACGCAACTTTTAAGTTGTGTAACGAAATATTATAGTGTGCTAATTCTTGTATAAACTTGTTCGGGTAATTCGATAAATAGTCGTAATATGCAACCGTTAAATCGTATTCGGCCGTGTAGTACGTAGCATCTTGCTCGTTCGTATGAAAATCTTCTACAAAACTTCGTATATATGGAGGAGCGTCTTCTAAATCAACCGCTTCGAGGCTTTTCTTGTCTTTTAATTGCTCCACAGTTGATTGTGGTAATATGCCACGTTCGTCCCAAACAGCTTTTTTGTCAAATAGCGTATTTAGGATATTTGTGTGATCAAAAGGTAGGAATAATAATTGCACCATAGACATATCCTCATCGGACACCTCTTCCAATATGCTATTTCGCAAGAGAACAGAAGTGTATAATAATTTTGTATCTTGCACCGTTATATCGGGCAATCCAGCTACGAGTGCATAGTAATTTTTCGACATGCTTATTCGTTTTCGAACAATAATTCGGTTGTTTTAGGACGAAGGTACGCTTTGAAATAATTGATGAAATCTTGGTCGGTAAAACTTAGTTGGTATCCTCCTTTTGTAGGAGCGACTTTAAAACCACTTTTTATAGTGTCCGAAAAGACGAGTTCAACGCCACTATTTAATTCTTTAATTAGTTGTTTTTTGAGTGAGGCATCCATTTCTTTCTTGCTTTTCTCTGGTAGAATCACCTGTAGGTCTGTTATGCCTTGAGATATCCATGCACCTACAATTGTTTTTATCAAATCTTGCAAAAAGTCTTTGTTTTCAAACAATTCTTTCACAGGAGCATCTATCGCTTTGGTTGTGATAAGGGAAGAAAGTGTTTGCTTGAGTGCTGCTTGTGCTTGCGTAATCGACATTTTTAATTCAGATTGCACATGCTTGGTTAGCAATTCAGCCTTTTTTTCAGCCTCTTCGATAATAGATTTCGCCTTTTTTTTAGCTTCTTCCTCAATTGTAAGAGCCTTTTCATTGGCTTCTTTCACTATTATTTCTACTTGTTGTTGTGCTTTTTGCACTCCTTCGTTGTAAATTTTTTCAGTTAGTTCCTGAAGTTTCCCTTGCATATCTAATTATTTTAGAGAAAAAATGATTCTAATTGTATTTTGAACACCACGAAGATACTTATTTATATTTTTGCAAAAAAGGGAAAAATATAAAAATATCATAAAAAGTGACTTTTTAATTCAATTCGCTGTTGTAAGGTACTGAAAATTACCGCTTTCTTTTTAAAATTTTACGACAAAATTTACATACGGTATTCCGATGATTAATTGTTGAGCAATATCCCAGTTATTGATAAAAGCTAAATCAACAGCAATGGTTTCGCCAAAAAAGCGTATTCCGTACGAAAAAATAGGTTCATAATTCGTATTGTTCGGGACTAACCAGTTTTCTGTTACTAAAGCAGTCTTTTTGCCTATACGTGTCATTCCCGAGAGTGTTATCACGGGTTTATTCGTCGTGTTATTTTCCACCCAAGCATAACCGATTGTGGCTGTAAGGTTGTGGTCTAAGTTTCCGTAAGTGGCAAGTCCATAGGTAAGTCCTAATCCTACATTTCCGCTCGATCCAAATTCGGGAATACTGGCTAAAAGAACCCCTCCACCTAGTGAGAGATTTTTGCTTACGTTTATGCCAAATTTGGGTGTAAGATAGACGATGGGGGTAAAGTTGCCTTGACTTAGGCTAATAAATGTAGAAAGAAATTCTACGCCACCTCCTATGGAGAAATAGTCAGTAACACCCACGTTGACTGAGTTGAGCAAGAGTAGAGTGTTTTGATAATATCCTTCGCCCTTTTTTAGATTAAATGCTGATGGTCCAAACAAGTAGCGAGATGAATTTGGATTGGGAAACCAATAGGCGTTTTTTTTATTTGTATTGTTGGCTAATGCTTCTTTTTTTTGAATAAGGCTATTCGGAAGTTCAGTCCGTATGCCACTTGTTGGGTTGATGAGCGTGATAGATGTTCCTGTTTCGCTGTCAATTTCGCCCACATGTTGCGATTTGTCCGTTAAAGTAATTCTGTATAATTGTTTTTTTTCACTCTCTTGTGCCAATATAGGCAATATAAAGACACTTAATAAAGCAATGAGTAGGGGTGTTTTTATTGTTTTCATAATATATTTTTTATTGTTTTTTACAAAGAGGATTGTACACTGTGATTTTTATAGAGAGAATTGTCTCATAATCTATAATTACAAATATATGTATGTTTAATCAAAAAGCACACTTTTTCGCTACTTCTTTTAACTAAAAAAAGCGAGAAAAGTTGTTTCTCGCTTTGTGCTAAATCTGCTTTAAAATACTATTAAACCAATGTTTTGATCAGCATTTCTTTGTCTCCAAATAAATAATCAAGAGGAGCTATTTCGGGCATTGTGTATGCACCAAAGGCTTGTCTTGTTACAGCACGTGCACACGAAATTAAGATTTGAGCAGTAAGTGCAGGGTTGTTAATTTGCATGCTAAATTGGAACAATTGGTTTTGAGTTTTTCCTGATACGCCTTTGCGTTCAATCAATACTCCATGTCCCATATCTTGCAGATTATCTACATCTGCTACTTCCATAACGTGTGTTTCGTCTTTGCTAAAATACGAGTCAGCTTTGATGGCTTCTGTTACATTCGCTAAGCTAGCTCCTTTGTCAAGTTCTACATACACCATGCGACGGTGAACGCCTGTTCCTGTTGGAATGGTCATTGAAAGTGCGTTTTTAACGCCCTCTTTAGAACGTGCTACTACTGAATGTCCCATGCTCATGCCTGGTCCAAAGTTTGTATAAGTAATGCCTTTTGGAGCCATAGCCAATAGGAGTGTGCGGATAACTGAATCGCTACCTGGATCCCAACCTGCCGAAATAATAGAGGCAACTTTTGATTCTTTGCCAGCTTCATCAAGCGATTGGCGAAGATTCCAAAGAGCTTCTCCGTGTATATCAAAACTATCTACGGTACAAATACCTTTTTTTACTAATGCTAGGGCAGTCTCAGGAATACTCCGTGTAGGACCACATAAAATGGCTACATCTACTTTCCCTAATTCATCTATGTTTGATACAACTTGTATTCCGTTAAGTTCATTTGGAGCAGTAGCGATAGACGATGCACGTCTTACTATACCCATTAATTCCATATCGGGTGCAGCTTGTACTGCATCTAAAGCAAATCGACCGATATTTCCATAGCCAACAATGGCAACTTTAATTTTGTTCATTAGATTTTGTTTTATTTTTATCCATAATCTTGTTTACTATAAAATGATATAGAAAAAGAAAACTAACTAAGATACTGTTTTTAGACCTTATTTAAACTAACGATTAGTTTACGCTTTCTTTTAAATACTCATCCATAGCTGCGGCAGCTTTTCTGCCATCGCCCATCGCTAAAATAACGGTAGCTCCACCTCGTACAATATCTCCACCTGCAAAAATGGCAGGAATATTCGTTTGCATTGAGTTTTCGTTTACCACGAGCGTTCCTTTGCGTGTAACTTCTAGTCCATCAACAGATTGTTTGATGAGTGGGTTAGGCGATACACCTACGCTCACAATCACCATATCTACATCAATTAGTTCGGTAGCTCCTTCGATGGCTCTAGGCGATCTACGACCAGAAGCATCAGGTTCGCCAAGTTCCATTTTTTGCAACAACATTTGGGTTACTCTTCCTTTTTCGGTTCCGTAATATTCAATAGGGTTGTGTAGAGTTAAAAATTCGATGCCTTCTTCTTTTGCATGTTTTACTTCTTCTAGTCGAGCAGGCATTTCTTCTTCGGAGCGACGATATACTATCATGGCTCTTTGGGCTCCCAATCTGCGTGCTGTACGTACAGCATCCATGGCGGTATTTCCACCTCCAATGATGGCCACATTTTTACCTTTATATACAGGAGTATCTGATTCGGGGTTAGCTGCATCCATTAAATTTACACGTGTAAGATACTCGTTGGCAGACATTACGCCAATCAAGTTCTCTCCTTTAATGTTCATAAAATTCGGCAATCCAGCACCGCTTCCTACAAATATTCCTTTAAACCCTTGCTCGTCTAAATCTTCAAATGAAATTGTTTTACCTACAATGCAGTTGGTGATAAAATTAACACCCATTTCTTTTAGGCAATTAATTTCTACATCCACAACTCTGTTAGGCAAACGGAATTCTGGAATACCATATTTTAATACACCGCCAATTTCGTGCAGTGCTTCGAATACAGTCACATCATAGCCTTTTTTTGCCATTTCTCCAGCAAATGCCAGTCCAGCAGGTCCTGATCCAACGGTCACTATTTTGATACCATTTTTATTGGTAATTTCTGGTACAGAAATCTTTCCACTGTTTTGTTCAAAATCTGCTGCAAAACGCTCTAAGTGTCCAATAGCAACAGCGGGTTTCCCCATTTTGATATGGATACATTGGCTTTCGCATTGCAATTCTTGTGGGCATACACGTCCGCATACAGCAGGCAGGGCAGAGGTTTCTTTCAAAGTTTTAGCCGCTTCTAGAAACTCCCCACGTTCAATGTTTTTTACAAATTTAGGGATGTTAATGCTTACAGGACAGCCGTTTATACAGGTGGGATTGGCACAATCTAAGCATCTTTTTGCTTCAGCAAGTGCTTGTTCTACTGTTAGACCAAGATTTACTTCTTCGGAATTATGACTTCTATAGGTAGGGTCTAACTCTCTCATGTGAACGCGTTCGAGATTTGTGCGTTCTTTGTTTTTCATACTAGCACGTAATTCTTCTCTCCACGCTTCGCTTCTATCTATTAATGCCATGCTTGCTTATTTTTTTAAATTAGACATTGATACGGTTTCTTCATCCTTGTATGCACCTAAACGCATTAGCATTTCGTCGAAATCTACTTGATGTGCATCAAATTCGGGTCCATCAACACACACAAATTTGGTTTTCCCACCTATTGTTACACGACATGCTCCACACATTCCTGTGCCATCCACCATAATGGTATTCAGAGAACAAAGTGTTGGAACTTCGTATTTTTTTGTAAGTAAAGACACAAATTTCATCATTACAGCTGGACCGATAGTAACACATAGATCCACTTTTTCGCGGTTAATTATGTCTTCTACGCCATTTGTTACCAATCCTTTTTTTCCATATGAGCCATCGTCCGTCATAATAACGATTTCGTCGGAATTTTTGCGTAATTGATCTTCTAAAATAACTAAGTCTTTGGTTCGAGCAGCAATAACAGTTATCACACGATTTCCTGCTTTTTTTAATGCTTCCACAATGGGTAATAGAGGGGCTAACCCTACGCCACCACCTGCACACACTACTGTGCCAAATTTTTCAATGTGTGTTGCTTTTCCAAGAGGTCCTACTAGGTCGGTAATGTAATCGCCTACTTCCAGGTTACATACTTTGGTTGAGGATACGCCCATCTTTTGAATGACTAAGGTAATGGTTCCTTTTTCTAAGTCAGATGCCGCAATTGTTAATGGAATTCGTTCTCCTTTTTCTCCTACTTTTACTAACACAAAGTGTCCCGCACGACGCGATTTCGCTATCATCGGTGCTTCTACCTCAAGCTTTATTACATTTGGAGAGAAGTACTCTTTACTAATTATTTTATTCATTATCAAAAATTAAAAATGTATATTTTTTACAGCACGACACAGCACATTGTTGATATAATGTATATACCAACAATGTGCAATGAAGTTTATAATATCTAGCAGGTATTTATACGATACCTTGTGCCATCATGGCTTTTGCCACTTTCATGAATCCTGCAATGTTTGCTCCTTTCACGTAGTTTATAAAACCATCTTTTTCAGTTCCATATTTTACACAATTTTCATGGATGTTTTGCATGATATTTTTTAAGCGAGTATCTACCTCTTCGCTTGACCAGCTTAATCCCATCGCATTTTGCGACATTTCTAAACCTGAAGTAGCGACACCACCAGCGTTAGCTGCTTTACCAGGTCCGTAAAGAATTCTGCTTTTCAAGAAGATTTCAACAGCCTCTGGAGTCGAAGGCATGTTTGCACCTTCAGATACGGCAATACAACCGTTAGCCATAAGTGTTTTTGCATCGTCTCCATTCAATTCGTTTTGTGTTGCTGATGGCAATGCGATATCACCTTTTTCAGCCCATACACGACCACCTTCTACGTATTTACAATTGTATTTGTCTGCATATTCTTTGATACGTCCACGTTGTACGGTTTTTAAATCCATTACGTATTCTAATTTTTCACGTGTAATACCTTCTGGATCGTAGATATAACCGTTTGAATCAGATAGTGTTACAGGAATTGCTCCCAATTCAATTA